>CBDUQV010000171.1:0-4732 GCA_965369615.1 uncultured bacterium
TGTCTCCTTTCGTACTCAAAATCTGATGTTTATGCCTACCTGAATTCTATCCTGCCTGTTATTGAATTGAAAGGATAACCCATCTTCATCTCCAAACCCATAAAAATGCGCATCCGTGAAAGCATCTGCGCAGGCAAGAAACCATATGCCTGTATCCCACCAGAGTAAGTTTCTAACCCTTCCTCTGTGTTTGTTGTATTCATCCCACATTGCCTGCTCCTGATTCTTCTCCCATAGGCTCTTATAGTCCTTCTCCTGAATCTTCTCATATATGGTCATAGTAAGCAGCGACATTTGCAGTGCCGAAAAGAAAAGACCCCGCGCATAGTTCTCTGCATAAAACTGGCCACCTCCAGGCAGCAATGCAGTGGCAATAATTGCCCATCCTGGATGCTTCTTCATTTCTTCGCCATCAATCCCAACTGCAAAAAGCAGAATCAGAACAATAAGAATATATTTCCTCTTAATCATTATCAATAGCTCATTTGTGGTTTACCGATTTGGATCTCGTTTCATTGTAATCACCTTATGGTATTTCATACTATAAAATTATGAGAAAGTCAATTCATTTTAGAGATTGCCGTCTATTTCTCTTGACTTTATATTGGAATTATGACACTCTTTTTGTATGGAACTGCATCATTGTCCACAATGCGGCGAGCAACTTACCACAAAGAAAGAAGATACTCATAACCGATTATACTGTCAATTATGCAAGGTCTTCGTTTATGAGAATCCGGTCCCGGTCGTAGCAGGTGTTATCCTCAATACGCAAGGAAAGATTCTACTTATCAAACGCGGTGTTGAACCCTGTATTGGAAGCTGGACGCTTCCAAGC
The DNA here is from genome assembly GCA_965369615.1 of uncultured bacterium. Classification (GTDB taxonomy): domain Bacteria; phylum Hydrothermota; class E44-bin80; order E44-bin80; family E44-bin80; genus SOKD01. The sequence goes on from CBDUQV010000171.1 coordinate 839, forward strand.
GGCTTTATTGAAATTAACGAGAAACCGGATGAGTGCATTATACGCGAGATAAAGGAGGAGACCAATCTCGATTGCAGGATAAAAAATCTTTTGGGGGCTTACCAGCAAAAAGGATGGCGATATAAAAGTGTTATTGTACTCGCCTATCTTCTCGATATACTGCGGGGAGAGCCAAAGGCTGGGGATGATGCAGTGGATATTCAGTACTTCTCATATGAACATCTGCCAGACATTCCCTTTCAAAGCCATAGAGTAATTATAGAGGATGTCATCGGAAAAAAGAACATATGAAAGATCGCATTAAGAAAACACAAGCGATTACGCTCAAGAGCATTGACTATCGTGAAACCAGCAAGATCATTACAGCATTCAGTGAAGGTTTCGGAAAACTACAGTTAATTGCCAAAGGTGTTCGAAATCCAAAAAGTAGAATGTCAGCGGCTCTGCAGACATTTGTTAAAACCGAAATATTCTTCTACAAAAATGAAACCACTGAACTCTATCTTGTGAAAGAAGCAGCGCTGATCGACTTCTTCAATAACATTCATCACGACCTCACCCGCTTTCACTATGCATCGGTCATTGCAGATTTTCTGTATTCACTTCTTGCGCAGGAGCAGATTTCGAAAACCTTGTTCCAATATGCACTCTTCACCTTGCACAAAATCGACCAGGTGCAAAAAGAAGAGCTTCCGTTTATCCTTTCAAAATTTCTCCTGAAAGGTGTAGCACTTATTGGATTCAAGATTGAACTGAACAAATGTACTGTTTGCGGGAAAGAGAAGTTTTCTCCCCTGTATTTTTCACATGAGAGGGGTGGATTGCTTTGTGGAGAATGCAAAATGGACGACACTGCTGCAAAAATACTCCGTAAATCCCTGTGCCATTTACTCAGCGGTATCCAGGAAAATGAAGGCGGATGGAATAGTACCGAGATAAACAAGGCAGATTTCATGAATGCTTCCCTGCTCTTTTCAAACTGGATTCACTACCATAATCACCGTCCACTGAAAACACTCGACAATTTCATCAAAGGAAAAGCCTTCCATTATTGAGAAAACAAAATAACAAAGGGGGAAGCATGCCAACCTATATCCTGATGACTAAATTATCTCCAGAAGTAACGAAACGGATGAAAGAACGGGCAAAAATCGGCAGGGAATGGATTCAAAACGTAAAAGAGAAATGTCCGGATGTAAAATTTAAAGCGCATTATGCACTCCTCGGGTCCTATGATTTTCTTGATATCTACGAAGCACCAAACGAGGAGATCGCCTGCAAGGTATCAATGATAAGTCTTTCACTTGGTGCATCCAGTGCGGAAAGCTGGACTGCAATACCATATAGACGATTCCTCGATCTCGCCAGGGAAATTTGATAAGAACATTGGTTGACAGCAACGAAAAAATAAGGTATACATTAATTAAGAGAGACGTTTTGCAAACCGGCAAAGGAGGGTCTCACGTGGCGCGGTTAAAGAAACAAATTGTTGTGGCATTCCTGCTCACCCTGTGGTGCACGTGTATATTAGCAAAAGCACCAATCAAATTATACAAAGAAGAAACAAGAATCACGCTCGAAAAAAACAGCGTAACCATTCAGGGATATTATTACTTTGAAAACAATTCAGATTTTGAGCTTGATGTTGATTTCATCTATCCGTTTCACGTAAGCAGTTTGCATTTCTTTCCCGAAAAAATTTCTATTCTCGACCCACGAAGCAAAATAAACTTCACAAAGAGAAAGGAAGCAGTGAAGTGGACCGTGCACTTTCTGCCCGTGGGAATGGAAACCGTTTACGTGGGATATCAGCAGGAGATCAAAGAAAAGAGCGTTCTGTACATCCTCAATAAGTTCCGCACGGAAAAAATCGATAAGTTACAGTTTATCATTGAAATCCCGCTTGACTTAATGGATATATCTATCTCCCTGAAACCTGATAGTAGCAAAACTATCGATCAAACGAAATTCTTCTACATTACAAGAAGATATTTTAAACCACAAGAGAAATTAAAAATCACCTGGAAATGACGAAAGGGGAGGGATTGAATCCCTCCCCTTTTTCGTTTGCAATTTCCCAGTCTCTATCTTACCAGCAATATTTTCCTGCAATCCTTCAACTCCATCCCATTCACAACAAGACGGCAGAAGTATACCCCACAAGTTACCTGTGTTCCGTTATCCATCATACCATTCCATTCGGTTCTATGAACACCTGGCTGCTGTCTTGCACCTGCGATGGTCTGCACCACTCTCCCTGTTAAATCGTATACCGTAAGAGTAACATGACTTGCTGTTGGTATTTCATACTCAATGATTACACGTGAGGAGAATGGTTGGGGATACACATGTTTGATTGCATATTCTGATGGAGTAGCTGATATGTCAGGTCCTTTTACTACCCCGAGGTTTCCATAGCGTACCTTTGCGCTATCACAATTTTCCTGAATATCAGCCAAATCCTCTCCGGCGAGAACCGCCACTGCAAAGATCACGGAATCACCAGGCAAAATCGTCTTTGGACCCGCTGATATCAACATTGACCAATCTTCCGAGGACGATGCTGTCTGGGTACTGAGTATGCTCTTCAGGAACCAATCCTTGTCTGAGTCAGGAATATACCCATCCGGATCCACGTATGTTGCATTGTTAATAAAGGAAATATTGACTGCATTATCGGGCTCAAGCAGGGCAATGCCCACATACTTTGTAGCGGTTCCATGCTGATAGATAAGATCACGGGAAAGGTCCACATCACCAGTATTATACTCCGACCCACCGGCATTCCAGTCCATGAATTGACCGAAAAAGAGGCTATTGATCGCGGACATCGCTTCGCTTCTGAATATGTACCTGAGAATTACGAAATCCTCGCTTCCGGGTGAAGACCATGCCCAACCATCCTGCGTGCAGGTAAGCCCCTTTGGTGAATTCATCCCCTCATCGCTGAATTTCGACCAGGAATCCTGTTCGGAATAAACTGTTCCATCACCGAATACGCCTGCAATAGCCTTCCAATCACCAGCATTCTCGGCTGAATAGTCCCTGTTAACTATATATCCAGGATTGTTTCCCGCCCAGACAGACCCGATAAAAAGGTGCTGGTTACCATTAAGGGGATAATGAAATCCGCTTCCCTCATTCTGGCTGTCATCAAGAAATCCGCAGATACCGCTATTGGTGACTGTAAATCTCACGTTCCCAATATTATGTTCAAAATACGGGTTTGCCACAGTATACGTGAAGGTTGGATCCCAGGAATAACCACCGTCAGCCGTGATGTGGAGAGTAAAACCAATAGTGGTTCCGCTTGGGGTTGCTGGATCTGCTGTCATTTTATATGGATCTGATACATTGTCAGCAGAACCACATACAGCGATCGTGCCGAACGACGACGTTGAATCGCTTATAGTCACATACTGGCTATTTGAAGTTGCCCTCAGGACAGCCTGAACATTTATTGCCGGTACGCCACCACCATTGTAAAGAGTAATAACCAGTTCCGCATACTCACCCGGTTCCCAGGTACCATTGCCATTATCGTCGGTGAAATTACGTGCAACAATATCAACGTATGGCTCACTCGTTGCTGTAAGTCTGATCGGCATTTCAGGATCACCAAACAGATTGAGTTCTGTCCCGCAGTAATGCCATAATGTATTTGTCCAGATAAGGTTCCGGTAATGGTTTTTTGTTGCAGCATGCACAATACCAACCGGCAACGTATCCTTGAGCATAACGCTAAAAAAGGTGGTATCAAGCTTCTCTGAAGGACCCATTGAGGGAGGAGTTCCCCACCCGTAGCGTGAATTCATTGCTATTGCAACACATCCAGCACCATCTGACTTATTCATCAATTTCTCAGCAAAACAATCTCCTGTCCCATCAAAATTA
>CBDUQV010000172.1:0-4727 GCA_965369615.1 uncultured bacterium
ATTCTTTGCCAAGGTTAAAGAGAAATTGCTCAAATCCTACGTGCTTGATGCCATCACCACAGATATAACAAGCAAGGACGCACCTGAGAAGCAGAACATCATCGATTTCTTCGATGAATTGAAGGTTGCAAAAACCGACGAACTCAAGAAGTACAAAGCTAACCGCAACGTCGGACTGGAATCGGACAGAATGATCGGAAGCGAATCCAGAGACGATGAAGGAAGGTTACAGCACCTCAATCTTTACCAGCAGTAGGACTCAAAAAATAGAGATTATATCTATGCTGCAGTGCTGCAATTTTGCAGTACTGCAGCCTATGCAAAATAGAATGTGGAACATTTTTGTAAGAAAAACGTTTCGATAAAAGAGAAGGTGCAGCAGGCACATGATGTTTCTCCCAACATCTCCTTTCTGAGAGAAATCACTTCTTTGCGCCTGCCTGCCGCACCTTTTTTTTGATGCTTCAAACGCTAAAGAAACTGCATTGAATATCAGATAGAACACCTCCTGTATCCAGGCAGATCTCCCAAATTTCCCTTGACATTTTATATTGTTCTGATATGATATGCTCAATGAAGAGAATTTTGGGATTCATCTTTATTTTATCTTCCTTACCTATTTTACTTTCCGCAGACAACTCAGGCAAAGCTGAAATCACCATTCTGTCATCCTCACCGGATGAAACAATTCTAAGCATAAAACTACCACCATTGCAGATAGCCGGAGATGATATCAGAACGCTCAGCATGGGTGAACTCGAAGTCCTCCAGAAAGAAGGATATCCCCCGCTGCCTTTTGTTTCCGGTATCATTGCTGTATCTGATAAAGGTGGTTTTGATGCTGCAATAATAAACTCCGAGGAATATATAATTACATTGAGCAAACCATCTGCTCTGCTTCACGATGAGTATCCAGCTCGGCAGTTAGTCCTTGAAACTCCCCAAATCATGCGAGATTACAGGATTGTGAGATTTCAGTTCTTTCCGGTTACGTACAATGCTGATAAGAATGAAATTCGAATTGTTCGAAATGCTGTCATTCGCATACAGAGTACTTCAAAAAGAGGAAAAAACGAAAAGCATTTCACCAGAGAGTGTATTTCAAGCGCATTCCTGAATCTTTACAGAAGCTCTCTCCTCAATTTTGACTACGTTGAACGTTTCTCATCCGACACTGTCCTCATGCTCATAATCACTCCGGATGCATACTATAATTACCTGCTTCCTTTCACTGAGTGGAAAGAAAAGACGGGAATCCTCACCCGATTGGTAAAATTTTCTGATTTTAACCCAAACCCCACATTCTCGGATATACGAAATTATATTGAAAATGCCTACAACACCTGGGCGCACCCCCCTGACTATTTTCTTGCTATTGGAGATGCCGGTATTTTCCCGATACGATATACATACGATTACAGCGGCTACCCCGGCTCGTATGCAAACGATAACTACTATGTCTCGCTCAATGGACCGAACGATATATTCCCCGATATCTTTGGAGGAAGATTTCCCATCCAGAATAATTTTCATGTTGAAACCATCGTGAACAAGATTGTTAACTACGAGCAGGATCCTTATGTTTTGGAGACAACCTGGTATAAATACGCAACCGTGGTCGCCTGTGATCAATATCCAACGCAAGCAGCAACAAAACGTCGTATACGGGAACAACTTCTTGATTATGGATTTCATTATGTGGACAGCGTATACGCAGAGAACTACTGGAGTTCATCCATCATTAGTGCCGTAATCGCCAATGCAGTCAATGGAGGAAGGTGTTTCGTCAATTACAGGGGAACAGGATGGGCAAGTGGCTGGTATGCAAGCTTCGGCTACATATTCAATACAGGTCAAGTCGCATCTTTGGTGAATGGAAGAAAATTGCCTATTGTAACGGGTATCGGTTGTGGTGTTGCCAAATTTGACGAGTGGAATTGTTTCGGGGAACAGTGGATCAGGAATGGTTCACCAACATCAGAAAAGGGTGCTGTCGGTTTCTGCGGACCGACCTGGAACAGCCATACAAGACACAATAACAAGCTTGACAGGGGAATATACCGTGGAATCCTAAATGAGGGACTCACCACATTTGGCGAGGTAATAACAAGAGGAAAATACTTCATGTACGAAATCTGTGGTGCAAGCGATACCACCGACACTCAGATGAACGAATATCTCATCCTCGGTGATCCATCGCTCCTTTTTAAAACCGATGTCCCTGAATCCATGATCGTATCACATCCTTCAACGGTGCCATTTGGAGAAAGCGTACTCTGGGTATCGGTAAGAAATGAGAACGGTCCTCTTGCGAATGCTTTTGTGTGCGCAAGAATGGAAGCTTCTTTACATGTATCCCGACACACCGATGCAACGGGAATGGTTGGTCTACCGATCTCAGTACTCATTCAGGACACCCTGTTTATTTCTGTAGTTGCCCAAAATCATTTTGTATACCAGGGATTCTGCCTGGTTGACGCAGCAGGTCCGTTTCCCGTCTTCCGGAGTTATACCATAGACGATGATACATTCCAGACCAGTTACGGAAATGGTGATGGTATTGCAAATCCTGGTGAGATGATTGAAATGCCTGTCGTGTTGATGAACCACGGAAACGAAGAAATAATCGGGGTATATGCATTGCTATCAACAGATGATATGTACGTAACAATTAACGATAGTATTGAAACGTTTGGTACCATTGCAGCAGGAGATAGCGCAACTTCTCCTGATGATTATGATTTTACAATTGCATCATCAACGCCTGATGAGCACAGGATCTTTTTCAAGCTTGCAATACATGACACGAATGATTCCCTATGGTTCTCGCAATTTGAAGTGCTTGTCAGTTCACCTGTTCTGAAACTCATCAATTTCTCAATAGACGATTCGGGACAGCCAGATCCCAATTTGATCCTTGATCCGGGAGAAACGGTAAACCTCACCTGCAAACTTAAAAATGATGGGAGTGTGGAAGCACGGAATGTCTCCGCTGTACTCCGCAGTGAAAACCCGTACATACAGTGTATTGATTCACTATCTGATTACGGCAACATTGCTGCTCAGGAAGAAAAAAGTGGAACGCCTTTTATAGTATCAGCAGATTCTCTGACTCCCGGTGGCTTCGACGCTGACATGAAGCTTATCATCTCATCAGTTGACGGATACAGTGACACTATCTCATTCTGTATCACCGTAGGAATGGGCAATGATTTTTTCATCTGGGATGCAGACCCAAACCACACCAGCGGACCCATGCTGTTCACATCACTTGCAGCATGCGGATACAGAGGAAAATACTCGACGACGATAGGTGACCACTTACATATGCTGAATGCATTCAGTGCAGTCTTTATTTGCCTTGGAATTTATCCCGACAACTACGTACTCACCAATGGACAGGCGGTGGACTCTCTCTGCTCGTATATCCTGCAGGATGGACGCATGTACATTGAAGGTGGAGATACATGGGCACACGATGTCCCCACAAACCTGCACCCCTATTTCAGAATACCTGAGCTTTATGATGGGAGTGACGATACACAATCAATTTATGGAAGGAATGGCACATTCACCAATCAGATGAGTTTTGCTTATGCAGGAGAAAACCACTGGATGGATCAATTGATGATAACGGGCGGGAGCTTCTACATCTTCAGGAACTCCAATCCCTATTACATGAACGGTGTCGCCTATGATGGCAGCCAGTACAAAACCATTGGTTTATCGTTCGAATTCGGAGGTCTCGTTGATGGCTCACCGCCATCGACCAAGGAGGCTTTGGCAGATTCCATCATGCATTTCTTTGGTATATTTGCTACGGGTGTGGAGGATAACGTTGATAAACCTTTGAACATACCGCGGGTGTATGGATTATCGCAAGCGTATCCAAATCCTTGTGAGGGACATGCGGTGATAAAGTATCAGATTCCGCAAAAGAGTGAGATACATTTGAAGATATACGACGTAAGCGGCAGGCTGGTGGATGTACTGGTTTCAGGTGAGGTAGATCCTGGTTATCATCATGCTCGATTGGATACGAAGTCATATGTGAGCGGCGTCTATTTTTATCGTCTTGCAGCAGGGAATAAGACGTTTACGCGGAAGATGGTGGTCGTTAAGTAAGCGGATATGGGATGTAGGATGTACGTAGGGGCGTTCAATTGAACGCCCCTTGTTTCATTGGTTGCATTTGTTTGATTGGTTTGATTGGTTAACGGCAACACCGCAGAACAGCATAACAGCTTTATGTCGTTTTTATATGCTAAGATGGGTGTCTGCGGAGCATGTGAGGTGTGTAGATTCGACTCGCACATTTAAATCATTGACAAAGAATACTCCGCATGCTACCATACTACTTGAGAACGAATACACAAGGAGGGTTAAGTGAATAGCACACGTCTTCTGGTTGGACTTTTTTTTGCGCTTATTATCGCATACGGATTATTCCCTGTTACTGCATCAGGGGATGGTGAGATAGTATCAAGTACAGCATTTGAAAGCGATGAAAATCGTGGGATTGTGAATCCCACCGAAGTCGACATCGCAACATCAGCGAGATATTGGGCCCAGTGTGCAAGCATGCCCACGGCGGAGCTGTGTCATGCAACCACGTATGATCCTGTTGGCGACTACATTTATGCTCTCGGGGGCGGCGATGGCTCTTTATATTTCAACTGGACATACCGATACGATCCGGTTAACGATTCATGGGCATCACTAACTGC
>CBDUQV010000173.1:0-4705 GCA_965369615.1 uncultured bacterium
AACAGAGTATGAAATTCAGCCACAGGGTCGGTTATGGAAATTTTTAGTAAAATATGGTGAATCAATCCCATTCATTGATACAGCCTATGGAATAGGAGCCTTTCAGTATCCGGGTAAGGAAACGTTTTATCTCTTTATTAACGATACAGGATTTATTCTGAGAAAGAAGGAGTAAGTAGCCGCACCTTCTTGCCCGGTTAGAAATTTTTCGGGGTTAAGGTGCGCATTAGAACTTTGTTGTTGAGGCGAAATGGAATTTCCCCGCATAGACTGAAGGAACAAGGAATCTTCCCTCCACCCTTTCAGGCTTTCCAAGGAGCTTTACTGTTTTCAAAATGGTAAAGGGCGAATCGTTAAATCTCATATTCTTCAATGCCTTTGTAATTTTTCCCTGCTCAATGAGGAACAGTCCATCACGTGTCATTCCAGTAAGTATGAGTTCTCTTCTGTTCACGAATCGAATATACCACAGCCGTGTAATGAGAAGTCCATAATCAACCTTCTTTATTATTTCATCAACCTGTGTCTTTGTACCGTTAATGATCACATTAGAGGGAATGCCGGTCGCAGTTATACGTTTTTTCTTTGCCCAATACGGCCTTGTCCAGAGTTTCTTGAGTACACCATTCTTTATCCAGACCTGTCTTTTCAGGGGTATACCATCATTGTCAAAATCAAAAGGAACACCCGGATTTTTTTTATGTGCTGGATCTGAAAAAACCGTAATCTGTTCCGCTGCGATTTTTTTTCCTACCTTTTTCGAAAAGAAACTCCATCCCTCGTCAGCAGAACGTTGATCCATAAGAAAAAAAGGAAAGAGCAATAGTCTTCCCAGTGCAAGAGGTTCAAGGATAACAGGATAATCGCCTGGCTCAATTACCACGGGATTTCTTCCCATCTCTGCCTTACAGAGAGCAGTTTCATAAATCGCTTTAGTATTTATCTTCCGTATATCTTCATCTGATCGTTCTGCGAAACCGCTTGAATCACCAATCGAAACCGTAATTGAAAAAGTGCTATCGGTAAACGTGTGGTCACAGAAAAATCCTCTCGTATTCAAAACTGAAATTGACGTTTTGCCAGTAAAAAAATAACCCGCAACGATGGCATGTTTCTTTTCCGCATTTTTGACTATTGCAAGTATTTTCTTTGCTTTTGCAAGCGGCGTTGTCCTGAAGGTTGATTCAACAGCTGCATCTACATCTTTGCATTCCTGTGGTCCAAAAGGAGGCATAAACTCGGGGTCCTTTTGTAGCGTTGCAGCAATGCCCTCTGCATTCCTCAGTGTTCTCAGTAAAACATTCCTATCCACGCTTGTTGTTACTGCTGAACCCACTCTCTCATCAACAATCGCCTTGATAGTTATCTCTTCTATCTTCTTGGACATATTCTGGGTCATCCTGTTCAATCCAAAACGACTAAGATTCGAATCCATATTTTTGTAAAGAAGAATAACATCGTCACATTCCTTTTTCTTTTTAAGAAAGTCAATAAATGACCTGTCAATCTTCATTTCTTTCCCCTTTTCACATCAACACTTCTAAAAAGTGCATAGGGAGCACCATTTGTCATCTGCGCACGTTGTATGGGTTCTCCCTTGCCACAGTTAAAAATTCCGCGTGGTTCCCAGTATTTTTCTCCTGTCAGACCATCCAGACTTCCCCAAAAATTCGGTGTAATCGAGTGGTAAATAACATCCCGCAGCATCCTTTTCTTTTTTCCATTCTTAATCTCGAAGAAAATGTCACCTCCAAATTGAAAATTTAATCTCCTTTGATCTATTGAGAAGCTTCCTCTTCCTTCAATATAGATACCATCCTTCACACGCGAGATAAGTTCCTCGGGTGATACATTTCTCTTTCCCGGAGCAAGACAGAGATTTGGAATACGATTTATGGGGAAACTGTAGTACGCATCCGCGCGACCTGAACCTCGACTCCTCTTTTCACCAATGAGTGGTGCAACTTCTCGAGTTGAGCTATAATCGACGAAGATACCATCTTTAATCATATCCCACCGCTGGCATTTCACTCCTTCGTCATCGTATCCGGTAGTTGAAAGCCCACCGGGAAGCGTATTATCAGCGAAGAAATTCACCAGATGGCTACCATATCTGAATGTACCACATTTCTCAGTTGTTAGAAAACTCTTTCCAGCGAAGTTTGCTTCATAACCCAGTACACGATCGAGTTCAGTCGGATGACCAACTGACTCATGTATCGTGAGTGAAAGATGACATGGATTGAGTACAAGGTCTTTCTTCCCTTCCTCTGGATACGCAGCACTCATCTTGGCTACTGCCTGTCCGGCAATCCTTTCAGCACTCTCTACCAGGTTAAGCGATACAATATGCTCCCATCCAGCATTTTTTGGATAAGCCTGATACGAGCTTGATTGTGAGTCAGCACCTATCGCAGCAAAAGCGGTATAATCTGCATTTACCGTTGTTATTACCGTTTCAATCAGTGAACCTTCCTGTGAAGCAAAGAACTGATGTCTTCGGTTAACAATACAATACGACACTGCTTTTACAATGCTCTTTGTATCTAACATTCTCTCATTAATCTCAAGAAGCATAGCTGTCTTTTCATCCATTCCAATGTCAAATGGATCAATTTCAACGGGCGTGATAAAACTATCCCGGTGAACAGGTTCGGAAGCCAACTTAATTCCCCTTTCACGTGCAAGAAGAGAACTTGCCTGTGCAATGGAGTATGCCTTTTTTGCAATTTTCTCAACCTCTTTTCTGCCTACCACATTGGAAGATGCAAAACCCCAAGCTCCATCTTTGAGAATACGTAAACCAAACCCATACGTATCACTATCATTTAACTCCTTAGGACTCCTGTCCATTACAACAATCCTCTGTGATCTGTCATCTGTTATGCGAATATCTGAATAGTCTGCACCTAATTGAGCTGCTATTCCTATTGCATATTCACACAATTCTTTCATCAATCCTCCTCGGATAATGTACATTCATAATGTTATAAGGTCTCATAGGTACCCGAATAAAATGCTAAACCTTTGAAAAACTCCTATCCTTGTAATGCCGTTTTTCGCGCTCTATCCTCCGTCTCTTCAGAGTGTTATTCAATAAGGTAATACAGGAAAAGTTCTCTTTTGTCAACAAAAAGTTTATACCTCTTTTCCTGTGATAAGTTATTATCATTGAATGCCTTCCTTATATTTGCTCCTCTTTTGCACCCCTGATCATTTTTTTGTTTTTTTTGCTTGACGAGTATGCGAATAAGTGTTAGGGTGTGTGGCTATAAATATTTGTATGAATGCACGTTATTTCTGCAAGAGAAATTCAGAAGGAGGCACCATGAAGGAAATTTTCGAGATACGATGGCACGGAAGAGGAGGTCAAGGTGCAAAAACAGCTGCACTTCTTTTCGGGGATGCTGCACTCGCCACGGGGAAGTACATACAGGCTTTCCCGGAGTATGGTCCTGAAAGAATGGGTGCACCAGTCCAATCTTTCAACAGGCTCAGTGATAAACCAATCAATATACACAGTGGTATTACCAATCCTGACATCGTCATCGTCCTTGATCCAACACTGATGAAAACCATTGATGTTACCCATGGGCTTTCTGATGATGGATTCATCATCATTAATACACATAAATCTCCAGCTGATATCAGGAAGGAATTTGGTATTGTGGGAAAAAAACTCGCCACCTGTGACGCATATAGCATTTCCGAACAAACAATTGGCAAAAAGATACCCAATACGCCAATGCTTGGTGCCCTGATAAAAGTCACCGGTATCCTTGATTTTGAGCAGATGCTCAAGGATACGAAAAAAAAATTAGAAAAGAAATTTTCCGGAAAACCGGAAATTATAAAAGGAAATATAGAATCGATCAAGCGAGCATATGAGGAGGTAAAGAAAGAATGAAACAAGGCTGGAAGGATTTACCAATTGGTACCCAGATTATAAAACCGGGTTCCTCGGAAGATTTCAAAACAGGAGACTGGAGAACTAATAGACCAATCATTGATTTCGAAAAGTGTATTCACTGTTTTCTATGCTGGGTTTACTGTCCTGATTCATCGGTTCTGGTCAATGATGAGAAGGTCACCGGGATTGACTATGATTTTTGCAAGGGTTGCGGTATCTGCGCTGAGGAATGTCCGAAGGATGCCATATCCATGAAGCTTGAATCTGACACGGAATAAGAAAATGAATCGCATGAAGGATGGAGGAAAATAAATGGAAAAAACTATAGTTGCGAAAACAGGCAACGAAGCAATGGCAGAGGCGATGAGACAGATAAATCCTGATGTGGTCGCTGCATATCCCATAACTCCTGCAACAGAGGTTGTCCAGCTATTTTCAAATTTCGTTGCAGACGGGAGAGTCGATACCGAGTTTGTTCCGGCAGAAAGTGAACATAGTGCCTTGAGTGCATGTGTTGGTGCTGCTGCTGCAGGTGGAAGGGTAATGACATCCACGGCATCACAGGGACTTGCCTTGATGCACGAAGTGCTCTTTATTGCTGCTGGATTACGATTACCCATCGTTATCTGCGAGGTAAACAGGTCACTATCTGGACCGATAAACATTCACTGTGACCATTCCGATACAATGGCATCGAGAGATTCAGGCTGGATTCAGATATACTCAGAAAACACACAGGAAGCATACGATAATACCATTCAGGCAATGAAAATAGCCGAAAAGGTTTTCTTGCCA
>CBDUQV010000174.1:0-4699 GCA_965369615.1 uncultured bacterium
ACAATTTCCACTGCAGCTGATTTTACAGCAATGTTTGAAACGGATCAGATTGCAGCCCCATCACTCGAAGAAACTACTACAGTTGAGCCACAACCACCGGTAACGGAAACACCCGCCCAGAAGCAAGAAAATCCAATAGATTCACAAGCTGTCACTGAAGAACAAACAGCTCCAGTCGAGCCCCAGGAAGATTCGAAACCCCTCGAAGAACCAATCCCACCGCAAACAGAGCCTCCCGCAATGGAAGAACCTTCACAGGCATTCGAACAACCCCAACAACCAGAAACCATCGAACCATCTCCAGAGGTAATTGAAATGCCACAGCAATTCGACTCACCTCAACCCAGAGAAGAACGTGCCCAGACGGCAGACGAACCAGAAAAAGAGCAACAAGAAGACACTATCCGTATGGAGGGAATCACGTCCATATTCGGGGAAGGTACCTCACCTAACATGCCATCAGAAGCAACTACTGCTGAAACAGGAGATATTGTTACGGAATTGAATAAGGAGCTTGAGGAGAAGAAAATCATCGAGCCTGCACCCATAAGACCACTTGAAACTGAAGAAACTATCCAGCAGCCAGAAACAGGAGAACCGCAAAAACCAGAGGGAGCACCTGCTGCAACTGAAACACTCGCTGAAATATATCTGAGTCAGGGATTTACCGATGAAGCCGTGAAAATATATAATGAATTACTCTCAAAAGACCCGACCAATGAGAAAATCAAGCAAAAACTCGAAGCATTGGAGAAACAAACTGGTTCTGAAGCTCAACAACCACAACCTCAGCAACAGCCTGAGGAGCCGGACGGGCAGAAGGGGGAGAATCAATCCAAAAACCTCGACAATTTCCAGGATTGGTTGAAGAAGTTCCAGAAGTGAAAAATAGTGAAGTATTTAAGTATCTCCCCAAGAGTATTCATTACTTCCTTATAACAAGTCCAAAGAATATCCGTTTTTTAACTGGTTTTACCGGAGACTGGTCTGTTCTTCTCCTGTCGCGGAGAAACAAATACCTTCTGACCGATTCACGGTTTACCGAACAGGCAGAGAAGGAATCCAGTGATTGTATAATTGTTGCGGTTACAAAGACTATTTCCAACAGCCTCAAGTCTCTTATTAGGAAAACAAAAAAAGTCGCTTTCGAAGAGAATAGCCTCCGCTATGGACAGTACAGGGAAATAAAAAAAATCCTGAAGCAAAGGAGTTTTATCCCAACATCTGGAATCGTTGACCGATTCCGTTTGCTTAAGACAAAAAATGAGATAAGCTACTTATCAAAAGCAGCAAAAATCGCTGATATTGGTTTCAGGGAAATCTGCAAATCCATTAGAACTGGCAAGAAAGAGATTGAGATCGCATCAGAACTTGAATATATACTCAGACGGAACGGCTCCACAGCACATCCATTCCCCACCATTTCGATAACCTCGGCAAATACTTCCCTCCCTCACGGTCAACCTGGAATGAAAAAAATTAAAAGAGGAGACCTTTTCCTCCTCGACTTTGGTGCAACATACAACGGATACTGTTCAGATATAACGAGAACGGTTGTTGTTGGCAAAGCAACAAAGAAGCAACAAAAAATATATTCCCTGGTTCTCAGTGCTCAATTGGCTGCCTTGAAAACCATCGAGCCCGGAAAAAAACTCAAGGAGGTTGACAGAGTTGCTCGTGAATGTATTGCCAGGGCAGGATATGAAAAGAATTTTGGACATGGTCTTGGCCATGGAATCGGGCTTGAAGTTCATGAAGCCCCCGGTGTTTCATCCAGAAGCAAAGATGTTATTACCGATGGAATGGTTTTTACCATTGAGCCAGGTATATATATTCCTAACTGGGGTGGAGTGCGAATAGAAGACGACGTCGCAATCGTCAATAAGAAAGTGCGGATACTCACCTGCTCACCAAAAATGGAGCTTATGGAACTCTAACACATATGGCAACAACATCAGATATTAGAAAAGGCTTAACCATCCGATACAAGAACGGTATCTATGTAGTCGTAGATTTCCTCCATGTCAAACCGGGGAAGGGCGGGGCTTTCCTCAGACTGAAGCTTAAAAACATTGAGACAGGACAGGTACTTGATGATACAATGAGGGCTGGAGCTTCTATTAATACGGTACGGATTGAGAGAAGACATTACCAATATCTGTATAACGATGGTGATCACTACTATTTTATGGACAAAAATTCGTATGAACAAATCCCTCTGAATAAGAACACCATTTCTCAGTTTACAGATTTTTTAAAGGAGGGAATTGATGTTACCTGCCTTTTCGCAGATGGAAAGCAGGTTGGTATTGAGCTGCCAATGTTTATTGAACTAACGGTAACAGAAACCGTACCGGCTCACAAAGGAAACACCGTAACAGCCGGATCAAAACCTGCCACAACAGAAGCGGGATTAAAAGTGAATGTTCCGCTCTTCATCAATGTCAATGACGTAATCAAGGTTGATACCCGAACGGGTGAGTACATTGAGAGGATATAATCCCCTGCCAAACAACCCCTTGCTTCGGAAATCCGAAAAAAACGAATCCGAATATTAAATCATCAATTCATTAAATGAGTACCCTATTTCAAAGGTCCAATCGCTTTTTCAACCTCATCCAGGAATTCGCCTGATCTTACCACAGTAGTCAGATTATTTATATCATCGTAAATTGGCCTATCCTCCTCCAATTTCTTTACGTATTTACGTACGATATCGTAGGCAATTTGTATAGCTTTCCCGGGCTTTGCTGGTTTTCTCAAATCAACAGCCTGTGCACCCGCCATTAACTCTATTGCAGTAATTGCATGAGCATTTTCGATTATCTGACGGCTCTTTATTGCCGTTGTCATTGCCATACTGACAAAATCCTCCTGGTCCGCTGCTGCGGGGATTGAGCCTGTCGCTGCAGGATTACTGAGGATCCGGTTTTCACAACAGAGAGACCCGGCAGTATACTGGGACAACATCAATCCCGAGAACATCCCCGCCCCCTGTGTCAGAAACGCCGGAAGTCCCATGTTCAGATTGGGATTCATTAACCGGTTCAACCGTCTCTCGGAAAGCACGCAGACAGTTGTTATAGACATTCCCATAAGCTCCAACCCGAACGCAAGGGGAGTACCCTGAAAGTTTGCTCCCGTAAGACAGAGTCCGCCATCATCTGCAAAGAAGAGTGGATTATCTCCTACTCCATTGAGCTCTATAAGGAACATCTCCCTGGTAAATTTAAAAGCATCCTTTGCCGCGCCAACAACCTGTGGCGTGCTTCGCAAACTGTAAGCATCCTGAACCTTTTTCCCCTCTCGCTTAAGAAGTTCGCTGTCCTCTGTAATTCTTCTTATGTTTTCTGCAGAATCAATTGCACCTGGAAATCCACGAGCTTTATGTATCCTTTCATCAAATGCAATCATGTTGGCATTGAGCACTTCGAGTGTCATCGCTGCGGCAATCTCCGATGTCTTTAACCACCGCTCTGCATCATGTATTTGTAGCGTTCCCATTCCCGTTACAACATTTGACCCGTTTATCGTAGCAAGACCATCTCGTGCCTTAAATGTAATGATCGGTATACCCGCTTTGTCCATCGCTTCTTTTCCACTCATTCTCTCACCCTGATAGAATGCTTCACCTTCACCTATGAGAACCAATGCCATCTGCGCCATCGGTGACAGGTCACCCGATGCTCCCACCGAACCTTTTTGGCACATCACCGGAGTTACTCCCCGGTTGAGCATCTCCTTTAATGTCTCCACAATCACCGTTCTGCATCCAGAATGACCATGAAGGAGCACATTTATTCTGCTCAGTATTGCCGCCCGGACATTTTCAATAGCAACAGGTTCCCCATAACCTGCTGCATGACTATAGACAAGATACCGTTGATATTCCTCTGTCTGTTCTGGAGAAATAACTACATTAGCCAGTTCGCCTATGCCTGTTGTTACACCATACATAATTGCTTTTTCCTCAATTTTTCTCTCAACAATTTCACGGCATTCAGCTACTCTCTTCATTGCATCTTCTGGAATATCCACCCTCTCCCCAACCCTCGCAATACTTACTACATCTTCAATGGTGAGATTTTTCCCTTCCACCTTTATTGACATTTTTTATCCTCCTCTGTATTGCTCAATGTTTACAAAAAAATGGTCCTTAATTGATTTTCTCAGAATCCATTTTTTTCTTAACATACGGAATAAGCCCACCTGCATCAAGAATAGAAAAAATAAATCCTGGAAATTCGCTGAACTGGATTATCTCACCACCGGCGAGCGTAATGCTTCCTGCAGAGAAATCAATTTCCACTTCATCTCCATTATTGATCCTATCAATTGCATCAATCGAAACAACTATCGGTAATCCCTGATTGATACCATTTCTGAAGAAAAGTCTCGAGAATGATTTCGCGATAACTGCTGCAATACCAGCGGATTTCAGGCATGTCGCCGCCTGTTCTCGAGAACTACCGCAACCAAAGTTTTTCCCAGCAACAATGATGTCCCCTTTTTGTATCTTGTCTGGAAAATCAGGATCGAGACCTTCAAGTGCATGCAAAGCCATTTCTTCAGCATCTATTATTGGTAAATATCGTCCGGGATATATTACATCGGTGTCCACATTATCTCCCAGTTTTATCACTTTGCCTTTGATTTTCTTGAGCATTTTTTTCTCATTTCCTCCTTTCTAAACAGTACC
>CBDUQV010000175.1:0-4691 GCA_965369615.1 uncultured bacterium
CGATCAGTAATACCCTGTCAGCACCAACCTTTTTCAATATCTGCGCATACAATTCATTCATTGCCCGAGCAATTACCTCATTGACACCAAGATTTTTCAGTATTACCGTTGTGAGAATCGCTGCTTCCTGTTGCTCTCCAAGAGCAACTATCACCGTATCAAAGTCCGAAATTCCTATACTCTTCAGTTCATCTTCTGATGTTGAATCAAGCGCAACTGCGGAGACAACTTTGTCTTTTATGTCCTCAACTTTGTCTCGTTCTTTATCAATCGCCATTACCTCCGCACCTTTTTCGGAAAGCGTAATGGCAATCTTCCTTCCAAAGCTTCCGAGTCCAATTACAGCAAATTGTTTTTTCATATTAACTCCTTTGATTACTCATTATTTTCTTTTATTATTTATTCTATTATCCAACCATTACCCGTGCCTGGGGGAATTCCCTCTTGAGTTTTTTCCTGTATCTTCCAACAGCATATGCAAGGGTTAACGGTCCAATCCGTCCTATGTAAATGAGAACCGCGATAATAACCTTCCCGATTCCGGTGAGTTTAAACGTTGTTCCGGTTGATAACCCAACCGTTCCAAAAGCAGAGGTCGCTTCAAAAAGCAAATTTATTAAGCTATCTTTCTGTGTAATCAGCAGCAGAGCGGTACCAAAGCAAATTAAGAAGGCTCCAACAACAACGATCGCCACTGCTTTGTATACGATTTTCTTTGAGATAGTGCTGTTAAAGATTTCAAGATTATCCCTACCCCTTATCATATTAATCACAGCAAGAATGAGAACCGCAAATGTTGATGTCTTTATCCCACCTCCCGTAGAACCGGGTGATGCACCAATAAACATAAGAAAGATAAACATAAAAAGCGTAACATCCTTCAAGCTTGCGATGTCAACGGTGCTGAATCCTGCGGTTCTTGTTGTTATTGATTGGAACAGTGACGCCCAGAGTTTACCTGCTATTCCCTGATGTATCAGCACATTATCAAACTCAAAGATAAAAAAGAAAATAAATCCAGCAAATATGAGCATCATTGATACAATGATAACGAGCTTTGTATGAACGGTAAGATTTGGTGCCCGCACTCTCCAGTCCCGTATAAAATTATCTTTCCGAAATAAATCAAATATTACGACAAACCCAATACCTCCGATTACAATGAGAAGCATCATTACAATATTTATTACAGGATCCGATATAAAGCCTTTCAGACTCGTTGAAAACAGGGAAAAGCCGGCATTGCAGAATGCAGAAATGCTGTGAAACACCGAATGGTAAAAAGCTTTCTTTGCATTACCAAAATAAGGTAACCATCGAATGAAAAGGAGGATAACGCCTATGCCCTCGGCAATAAAAGTAAACCGCAGGATAAATTTAATAATTTTCCCCACATCACCAACAGAGGATAATTCAAGAATTTCTCCCATTGTTTTCTTTTCCCTCAAGCCAAGCCGTGCTCCAAAAACAAGTGCAATAGAAATTGAAAATGTCATAATGCCAAGACCACCTGCCTGAATAAGCAGCAAAATAACAATTTCACCAAAGGTTGACCAGTGATTCGATGTATCCTTTACAATAAGACCGGTAACGCAGGTAGCCGAAGTTGCAGTAAATACCGCATCGACTATACCTGTTCTCTGATGCATTTCCGATGAGACAGGAAATGTTAAGAGAATTGAACCTAAAAGTATAATTGTCAGAAAGCTCATGGAAAGTAATCGCGTTGGATTCCTGAGGTATGGCTGCGCAAAGAAATCCCTGAATAATTGACGCTTCGAGAAAAGCATCATAAGGAAAAAGATTTCTCTTATAAGCCCAAGGAAACGCGAAGCTTCAATATTCTTTAAAGTAAGAAAAATGAAGAAGAAGAATATGAAATTCCACCAGCCGCTCTTCAGGTAATTCCGTTTTGACGAAGATACAAACAAGTAGTAAAGGAACTCAAAAACTCCTGCAACTATGAATATCATGCTAACAATAATGCCTGACAGGTGGAGCCAACCGGGAAACTGAACAAGAAATCCTGATTCAACAGTAACAAGCAGTATCATTACCATGGTAAAAGCGCACATTACTTTTTCAAATAAATTGAATGATATCCTGCTATTCATGCTATTTTTCATAAAAAAATTATACGTGAAAACGCAGCCATTGTCAACCAATAATTAGATTTTGGGTCTTTATGAAATAAAACGTTTACATTGCTTTCTTTACAATCGAGAGAAGTCCCTGTTTCCATGCAACCCTGTGTGTGATTCCCGACCCCTCGAGAGTATCCTGATTCTCAAAGTACCATTCATACGATCGAATCAGGGCATCCTTGTTGCTGTATTGTGGTTTCCATCCAAGGATTTTTTGAGCCCTTTCTATTGAAACAAAGGAGTCGGTATCGGCTGTATCGTATACCCATTTATACAATGGTGACAGGCGCAGCATCCACAGAGCTGTTAGCAACGGCTTCGCAACAGAGGATGGGATCGGTAGAACACGAGAGCCGCTTTTGCTAAATTCACACATTGCGCCAACATCCTCAAGCACGGTGCCAAATTCTTTTGCTCCCACATTAAAGACATCGTTTACAGTATCCTCAGATAAGGTAAGCATAAGGTTAATAGCATCGACAAGGTCATCAACCTCAAGCAACTGGTAATGATTATCTCCATTTCCTATAATAGGTATGCGCTTCCCGCTCTGAACCCAATCGTAAAGTATCTGAAAAACTCCTAACCTTCCAGTCCCAATAAAGGTTTTGGGCCTCACAATTGGGATACACATACCTTTCTGTCTGAATTCTTCACAAATTCTCTCAGCAGCAATCTTTGTTTCGCCGTATGCACCAACCCCAACAAGAGGATCATCTTCATAAATAGGGTGTTTCTTGGGAACGCCGTACACTGCTGTTGAAGAAACAAAAACGACTCTCCTGATACCATTTCTTCGCGATGCAATAAGAACATTTCGTGTCCCTTCAATGTTTATATCGTAAATATCTTTTCTGCTCCAGAGCGGTAGCGCTGCCGCACTGTGAACCACTAAATCCACACCTTGTAATGCAGTTTCCAGGGAATTGAGGTTTCTTACATCTATATTGATGTACCTTGCATTCAGCGGATACTCCTCAGATTCAATTGGTGCAACATCCAGAACGCGAATTTCACTGAATTGCCTGCTCAGGTTTCTGCATATATGATAGCCCAGAAACCCAGCGCCTCCCGTTACAGCAAGTTTCGTTATTTCAGCCCCACCATTATTTTCATTCGTTTCTCTACTGTAGTGTCTACAATTCCTGTATTGCGTTTATTCATTTGCACCTGCAATTTGTCTTTTACTGTTTTCTTATATCGAATTGTTCATCGTCAATGGAAAGTTCCGTCTCCACGCTTTGCACCGTTACAATAGATGAAGGCTTTCCATCAATCAAGATTTCTGTTCTATAGGGCACAGCCCAAATACCTTTTATTTTTTTGTAATCCATAAACGTAAGTGTTATATCTCGCTTTTCCATTCTTCCCGTTGCCTTCAAAGGGACAAATCTTTTTTTGGATATCCAGATATTATTGAATGGTAACGATGCAGTTGCGGCAATTTTGACAACATAACAGTCTTCATCACCTATTCTCTCTTCGCCTTCCACAGTACTTGCAGTTGGGATAAGCTTTGCGAAATCATCAAAAATACCCTGCAGTAACGATTCGTCCTTTGGCATCTGCGTAATGCCAGCAAAGGGAGAAATAAACCATATATTTACTCCATCAAAGAGTATTACATTTTTTGTCTTTTCCTCATCAAGCTCAAATTGAAAGATTGTCTCGATCCTATACCGTTTATCCTTCTTGAGCACGATTTGAACTGATGATACTTCAGCTCCATTAGTCAGACTTGTTATATTTTGCGTTATCCGTATTCCTCCTGCTCTTACCATAATCTCTCTATGCTGTGAATTCATTTCGTCAACAATCTTCTTCACCGTAATTCCATGCAATGGTAATGCGACAACAATCATCAATAGAATGATACACACATACTTTCGCATAGCTTCTCCTTTTCCCTCTCCTTGTGTTTCCTTCGACTTTTTTATTCGACAGTAACACTCTTTGCAAGATTTCTTGGTTTGTCAACATCACACCCTCGCATAACGGCAATATGATAAGCAAGTAGCTGCAACGGCACAACAGTTAGAAGAGGGGTTAAAATATCAATTGTCTTCGGAATTGCAATACAATATTTTACTTTTTTCTTGATTTCCCTATCACCTTCCGTTGTTATGGCAATAACGATACCATTTCGTGATTTTACTTCCTCAATATTTGATAACACTTTTTCAAAAACGGAATCTCTGATCGCAATAAAAACAACAGGCATATTCTTGTCTATCAGCGCAATTGGACCATGTTTCATCTCCGCTGCGGGATATCCTTCCGCGTGTATATATGAAATCACTTTGAGTTTCAACGCTCCTTCGAGCGCTATGGGAAAATTAAGTCCACGCCCAAGAAAGAGAACATTTTTCTTTTTGTATAATTCTGCTGCAACATCCCTTATTTTTCTATCGAGTTTCAGTATCTCTGAAACCTGGTCAGGTATTTTCCTTATAGCCTCAATTATTTCTCTCCCTTTTTTAACAGAAACCGTTCTCATTCGTCCCATAAGAAGTGAAATAAGACTCAATGCCATCAACTGAGAAGTAA
>CBDUQV010000176.1:0-4658 GCA_965369615.1 uncultured bacterium
CCCCTTTTTCTATGCGCTATGGTGATAGGTTAGGGTGGAAATCTGATTGGATAGGTTTGTGTCATTTCAACTGAAACACCGTTCTTTGTACCTGGTTTCCATTCGGTTAACCTGGCTGCTGAAAGTGCTGCAGCATCACATGTAGGATTTCCAAAGCTCTTTACAACTCTGGCACTCTTAATTTTTCCATTAACACCAATGACTACCTGTACAAAAACGCTTCCCTGGGCTCCAACCAGCTTTGCAGCTTCTGGATAGACTGGAATAACGAGTTTCCTTATCTTCGGAAATGTCGGTGGAATCTCTGGTTTTGTAACAACCTCTGTCGTTTCCTTCTTTTCAGGTTCTGTCTCCACAATGGGTTTTTCCCCTTCTCCTCCCTTTGCAACAACAGGTTTTTCTACCACTGGTATTGCTTCCTTCGCAGCCTCTTCCTTTGCTTTCTTTTCAAGGAGGTCTTCTGGATTAACTATTGGTTTCTCGACTTCAGGTTCAACTTCCACCTCCTCCTCTTCCGCTTCAGGGGTACCTCCCAGAGACGCAACGTCAATTGTTTTTCTCAGATCAGAAGGAATCCAATAATGGTCAAGGTTTGCAAGAACAAACCTTGTATCATTTTCCTCGATTCCATTAAGCCGTTTGCTCGATGCTGAAATCTCTTGCGGATAGAAAAGGAATGTATTCGGAATGTCTTCAGCAATGATTTTCTGGAATGTCGCCCATATTTTCTTCGTCTCCCTTCTATCCAGCATCAGGAGTGCTTTATCTATCATGGTATCAACCTTCGGATTCTTGTACGAAACAAGGTTAAACTTCCCTTTCTCTGGATCTGAATTCCATACCATGGTAGGGTCAATCCGCTCCTTGATACTCCAACCAAGGATAAATGCATCAAACTCACCATCGATGAGTCGACTTATAAAGGTTGGCGTATCAAGAAATTCTGTGGTAACATCCACTCCAACCTTTGCCAGCTCGGCTGCAACAAAATTCGCAATTGCAATTCGTATCGGGTTTTCCTTATTGGTAATGAGTACAAACTGTAAAGGCACATTTTCCTTTTCCCTTATGTTTTTTCTTTTCGGCAATTTCCAGCCCGTTTCCTCCAAAAGACGAATTGCATCATCGGAACTGTACAAAAAGGCTTTCAATTCATCATCGTATGCCCAGGATGTGGGTGGAATGGGACCCTTGGCAATATCAGCAAGATCCAAGAGAACTTCTTTAATAAGTCTATCTCTATCAATTGCATAGGTGAGCGCGAGCCGCATATTTTTCTCTTTGAAAAGCGGTTTATCGAGATTCCAACCAATATACGTGTAGGTGTGGCCTGGTTTAATAATAAGATTAATATCTTCTTTGTCCTTGATCTTCTCAAACAGCGACGGCGTAACATCAGCCACAAGATCAATGTTTCCTTCCAGAAGCTCAAATGCCAGTTCATCCTCTCCGGGAGCAAACCAGAAAATAACCTTATCAATCGGGGATTTACCTTTGTAAAACTTTTCGTTTGCCACGAGTTCCATGGTTTTTCCGCGTTCCCATTGACTAAGGATATACGGTCCATTGCCAACAGGGGCAGTATTGAAAGCGGCGTTTCTGATATCCTTTAAGTCCTTGAGAATATGCTTTGGAAGCGGTGTAATACCGGAATCGAGTAATTCATCAGCATATGCTTTTCGAAAGTAAAAGCAGATTTTGTGAGGATTTATCACCTTAACACTATCAATAAACCTTACCGACGCCGCCAAAGGGGAACTCACTTCGGGGTTCTTTATGAGATCAAAAGTGAACTTCACATCTTCAGCGGTAAACTCATTTCCATCAGACCATACAACATCTTTCCGCAAATAGTATGTAATGGACTTGAAATCCTCTGAGTATTCCCAGCTGTATGCAAGCTGGGGGACAATTTTCCCCTCAGCATTTCTACCATGCAACGACAAAAAGATCAGGTTTTCCACACCGATGCTTTTCCCCAGAGGAGGATAGAGTGGATTCAATGATGTTGGCTCACTAATGGCGCCAATAACCATCTCGCCACCTCTTTCTCCAGTAAAAACATCCCTGTCTCTTTGCTGACATGAAATAAGCAAAAACAATGTGAGAAATACTACCAAAGTGGTTTTCTTCATTTCTTCCTCCCTTTCTAACGTTTCTATAATCTTACTGTTTTTTTGCAGGAAAGTCAAGAATTTTCTATGTTCAATAGCATACAGTGAGAACTATTAATTATAAAATATACAAAGCAATCACGAAATTATTCCCCATTACTTTTTTTCGGATTTGAAAGGATTTTTCTTGACAAACAATTAAACCCCTGATATACAAAGTTACATTCGAATATCAGGCTTAAGGGAAACCGGTGTAAAGCCGGTACGGCCCCCGCCACTGTAACTGAGGACGAAAAGAGCAAGAGCCACTGTTTTCCGAAGCCCTTGTCCTGTTTGATAGTATTAGTTTGGGATAAGCAAAGGTTGGTTTTTCCTCCGATGTCTTGATGGAGGAGAATGGGAAGGCGCTCTGAGTAGAACGATCCAGGAGTCAGGAGACCTGGCCGCAGGTAAGTCCTTCGGGGTGACAGGCAGCTTTTTTGCTACCAGCTCAGGGCTGGTACTTTTTTTGTCATCAGAAGAGAATACAAAACGTACTCGCCCTATTGGATGGCACAGCATCCAATGGGCTCGAAATGACAACATGTGTCACTCTATCTAATAGCTATAAGGAGGTAGAATGCATTCCATACTATTCTTGATAACAAGTCTCTTATCTCTCTCTCCAACAGAGGGAAATGAGATACCACATTACTGGCTTCCAGAAATTGTTGTAACCGCAAAGAGGATCAAAGAATCACTCGCTGATGTTGCAATTGATATGAAAGTAATTTCAAAAGAGGAAATTACCAGAAAAGGAGTCAGATCCCTTACCGATCTGCTCAACGAGGAAGCATTTCTTGATATAAGAACAACAGGGATTGAAGGAGGACTCCTTACTGTTGGGTTGAGGGGTTTCCCATCTGACCAGCTACTCGTTCTTCTGAACGGTATCGTTCTCAATTCGCCTGCAAACGGCAGCTTCGATTTCAGCGAAATACCGCTGTCAAGCATCAAAAGAATAGAAATTGTAAAAAGCCCATCATCAAGCCTTTATGGCGCAAATGCTTCATCAGGGGTAATCAATATCATTACCGAAAAACTACGGGAAGACACCTACTATGAACTCAATGGTGATATATCAGACAAAGGTGGGAAACACATCTCCGGAGAAGCAGGTCACGCAAATGAAGTATTCAAGACACACTTAAGTATTTCAAAGAGAACCGGTGAAGGAGAACGACCCAATTGTAACTTCAATAGCCTTCATGGAGCAGCTTCTCTTTTCATCTTAAAAAGCATCACAGCGCAATTCTCCGCAGGGGAAAGAACCGTAGGTGTTCCGGGGCCAATTCCCTCACCTGCATACATCCCCGCATATGGAGACTCGACTGTTTACTCTCTTTTCGATAATCAAAAAACGCATCACCGTTCGGGAACAGTACAGCATAGAAAAATGTTCGCTCATTTCACCATTACGTCAAAACTTGGCTACCGGAAGGAAGATCTCTGGTTTTCTCAGATGTATCAAGGTTTCCGCGAAGACTGGTCTGTTTACAAAGCCAGCGATGAGTGGTTTTATGCAACCGAACAATTGTCAGGATCTTTCCAATGTTCGTTTAGAGATCTATCATTGGGTGTCGATGTCATAAACCAGGAATTCTGGGCATACGATTCTCTCTTTGACATAGATAGGGACAGTCTCGTGAGCACGCTTTCATGGAACCCCATTCGAAAAAACAAGGGCTTCTGGAGCAGCGGAAAGCTTTATTTCTTTAATAATAGAATCATTCCTTCAGCATCCATTCGATGGGATAAAAACAACGATTATTCGAATTTCCTCAGTTACTCGCTGGGTCTTCTTGTAAAACCAGAACGCTCCCTCAGAGTCGGGTTATCACTCGGCAGGGGTTTTCGTCCCCCAACATTCAATGAACTGTACTGGCCAGGTGCCGGAAATCCAGCACTAAAACCACAGGAAAGCCTTCAGGCAAATACCTATGTGGATTACACCATCAAAAACAAGGCTTTTTTACGTATATCTGGTTTCTGGCGGAATGTAAAAAATTCAATATCCTGGATAAACTTCAGTCCCCGGAACATAGACAAATTAACCGTTCAAGGGGTTGAAATCAACCCACGATTTCATCCTGTCGATCCACTCACTTTTTCAGTAACACTTGTGGCAAAAAGGGCAAAGCAAGAACGATTAGACCAGGATACTTCCAATCACTGGTATGTCGATGGTGTTCATCTGAAGGAAAGGAGGGCACCATTCACTCCGGAAATAAAATTCTCCAGTTCTCTTGAATGGGATATCAGAGAAAACACAACATGTGCCTTCTCTTCAATCTATACAGGAGAGAGAATTGCCTACTTTTTTGATTTTGTCGATTCTGAATACAAAATAAAACACATTGCGCCAATCACATTGTACAACTTTTGCCTTACTCAACAAATCGGTGGTTCCTTCTTCATTTCACTGAGAGTTGATAATATCTTTGATATGAAGAACACATCGAATTTTGGTTACACACTTGATGATAAGGATTATCCAGCTCCAGG
>CBDUQV010000177.1:0-4582 GCA_965369615.1 uncultured bacterium
TTCTGTTAACAACATTGCCTATATCATGCAGGAATCCAGAAATGCCACCAAGGATAACAATCCTTTCAGGTTTTTCAAGCTCGGAAAGAATACGTTGTGCTGTATGAGCAACCCGTTTTGCATGACGCTCCCCGTGTTCTGTATAGCCAATGATACCCAGAAAGTCATCAGCCTTACTGACGTAGCTCTTCACCGTTTTATTGTTTATGACATCTTCTAAAGTAATCACTTCCTTATTCCTTTTTAATGCTCCAATTTTTATCCTGATAGTTTATAACAACCGTTTCGTTTTCCTTGATTTCACCTTTAATGATCATAGATGAAAGCGCATTTTCGATTCTCTTTTGAATAACACGTTTCAGCGGTCTTGCACCGTACATCCTGTCAAATCCCTCGCTGGCAAGCTCCTCTTTAGCATTATCAGTCAATTCAATTTCAATATTCCTTTCTGATAGTCTTTTTCTCAAGTCGGACAGCTGTATTTCGATAATCTCTTTTATGTCATCTTTTGTGAGAGAATGGAATACGATTATATCATCAAGTCTGTTAAGGAATTCTGGCTTGAAATGGTTTCGAATTTCTTCCATAACTCCTGTTTTCATTTTCTCATAGTTGTCAGCATTTTCTTGTATCCAGGTTGAGCCAATATTTGAGGTCATAATTATTACTGTGTTTTTGAAATCGACCGTTCTCCCCTGACCATCTGTCAATCTTCCATCATCGAAAATTTGGAGGAGGATGTTAAAAACATCAGGGTGTGCTTTTTCAATTTCATCAAGAAGTATTATCCTGTATGGACGTCTTCGAACTGCTTCTGTAAGTTGCCCTCCTTCTTCGTATCCTATATAACCGGGAGGGGCGCCGATAAGTCTTGAAACAGTGTGTTTTTCCATGTATTCACTCATGTCAATGCGTACCATCGCTTCCTCAGTGTCAAAGAGGAATAATGCAAGTGCCTTTGCGAGTTCAGTTTTCCCAACACCAGTTGGCCCGAGAAAAAGAAAAGAACCGATGGGGCGTTCAGGATCTTTCAGTCCTGCCCGGGCTCTTCGTATTGCTTCTGAGATAGAAACGATTGCTTCATCCTGTCCGATAACACGTTTATGAAGTGTTTCTTCCATCTTCATCAGTTTTTCAGATTCTTCGGTGAGCATTCTCTGCACAGGGATACCGGTCCATTTTGAGATAAGTTCTGCTATATCTTCCTCTCCTACAACATCGTCAATTCCGCGTTCCCTCATCCACTTTTCTCGTTTATCACTGTATTCTTTTTGCAGGGCATCCACTTCATCTCTCAGCTGGGCTGCCCTCTCGTACGCTCTCGATTGGACTGCTTCCTTTCCTTCCCTGGTGAGTCTTTTGATGTGATTTTCCATTTCCTTGAGTTCCGGCGGAGCGCTGTAAATTTCAATTCTCTGTTTTGCTGCTGCTTCATCGATGAGATCTATTGCCTTATCAGGGAGTTTTCTATCACTGATGTATCTATGAGAGAGTTTCACGGCTGCTTTGATTGCATCATCCGAGATCTGTATACCGTGATGCGATTCGTATTTGTCCCTCAGTCCTCTTAATATTTCGATTGAGTCTTCAATACTTGGCTCGGCTACAAAGACTGGTTGAAAACGTCTTTCCAGGGCACTGTCTTTCTCCACGTATTTTCTGTATTCGTCAAGCGTGGTTGCCCCAATTGCCTGCAATTCTCCTCTTGCAAGAGCAGGTTTGAGCATGTTTGATGCGTCAATTGCACCTTCCGCTGCTCCTGCTCCCACAATGGTGTGGAGTTCGTCGAGAAAGAGCACTATCTCACCTTTGGATTTTTTTATTTCATCCATTACAGCCTTCAAACGTTCTTCAAATTCCCCTCGGAACTTACTTCCCGCAAGAAGCGCACCCATATCAAGTTGAACCACCTGTTTGTCTTTCAAAATTTCAGGTACATCGTCCGCGATTATCTTCTGTGCAAGTCCCTCAACAATAGCAGTTTTTCCGACACCAGCTTCACCAATGAGAACGGGGTTATTTTTCGTTCTTCTGGAAAGCACCTGGATAACTCTTTTGATCTCGTCCTCTCTTCCAATCACCGGATCAATTTTGCCTTCCTGTGCAAGTTTTGTCAGATTCCGGGAATACTTATCGAGGACTTGATATTTGCTTTCTGGGTTTGGGTCTGTCACTCTTTGACCTCCTCTTATCTTCTGGAGCGACTGGTATATTTTCTCCTTTGTTATCGAAAAATCGCTCAGAATTTCTGCAACTCCATTGTCATTGAGTTCTGCAATGGCAATGAAGAGATGTTCGGTTCCTATGAAGTCGTCGTTCAACCGTCTTGCTTCATCTTTTGCAAGATCAAAAACCTTCTTTGCCCGGGGAGTCATGTAAATCTGTTTTTCGGTACCGTATTCATAGTGGACCGATGGTGTTTTGTTTATTTCCTCTTCGGTTCTCGTAAGGACCGAATCGGCATTGATGTTTAGTTTTTTTAAAATTTCAATTATCAAACCACCTTCTTGTTTCAGCAATGCCCAGAAGATATGCTCTGCATCCAGTTGAGTCTGTTTGAAAATCTCTACGCCTTCAGAAGCGTGCTGGATTACTTCCTCAGCTTTTTCAGTAAATTTATCAGATCTCATAATTTATACCCATTTCCCCATTTACTCATTTACTCATATACTCATATACTCATATAAAAGCAATTAATTATAATACAAAACACACATTTTTGCAAGCAAAATCCAAACC
This sequence comes from uncultured bacterium, assembly GCA_965369615.1. GTDB lineage: Bacteria > Hydrothermota > E44-bin80 > E44-bin80 > E44-bin80 > SOKD01. The sequence continues at coordinate 2,740 of CBDUQV010000177.1, forward strand.
ATCCTTGAAGAATGCCATGTATTCACCATCGACAATTTCATTGACATAAAAATGTGATTTTGATATAGTGTGCACAATGAAAGATAGGGAAGTAACCGGGCTTACAGGGAATAGGAAATGCACATTTTCGTTCAAGCAATGTGCCAGCTACAGTGTTGATGGGTTACGAGAAACGATTCAGGCACTTATGGAACCCTTTCACGATGAATTACATACAATCAAGCATGGTGACAGGGTGCTTCTGAAACCTAATCTCCTTTCAGGGCATCCACCGCAAGATGCAGTGACAACCCATCCACTATTTGTTGAAGCAGTACTTCAGTTCTTTATTGATCTCGGCGCGAAATTGCTGATAGGCGATAGCCCATCTCCTGTGTTCAAGGATATTGATAAAATATTTTCTGTTACCGGGCTCTCTCCTCTGGGTAAACGCTACGACATACCACTGGTTCATTTTGATAAGTCGGGATGGAGTAAAAAAGAGGTAAATCACCGTGCGTATCCCATTGCCGGGATTATCGATACGGTTGATTTTGTCATAAATTTGCCAAAGGTAAAGACCCATAATCTAACTGCATTGACGCTCGGTGTGAAGAATATGTACGGGGTTGTTCCTGGTTTCACCAAGACTCTACTGCATAAAGAGTACCCAAACGCAATTGATTTTAGCGAGATTACCCTTGATATTTATCATCTCGCAAAACCATTACTTACAATCTACGATGGGATAATCGGCATGGAGGGAGAAGGTCCCGCAGCCGGTGAACCCGTATCGCTTGGCTTTGCTGCAGCCACCAATGATGCTCTTGCCGCTGATATAGTGCTATCGGATTTACTTGGTCTTGAAAAAAGAAAATTTCCTCTGTATATAGCAGCAAAAAGAAGAGGGTATAAATCTGATAAAAAGTTATCATTTTCAGGGGATGCACTCGAATCGTTTCAAAAGAGAAGCATTCGTTTTCCGCGAACGAATCAGCTCAATTTTATCCCTCCTTTCTTGACGAAAACAGTGGGAACACAGATCTGGGCACGCCCACGAATCATAACAAGAAAATGCACAAATTGTGGTAAATGCGTTGAAGCCTGTCCTGCAGGTGCTATAGAAAAGTGTGTGGTAAGACCACGGTTTAACTATGCCCGGTGCATTAACTGTTTCTGTTGCATAGAGATCTGTCCTCACCGTTCGATAGAAATAAAGGTTTCTCCATTGGTGAAGATAGGAATGATGCTATAAAAACGATTGCAACGGTTATAACTGCTTTACATAGATGGTAGAGAAGGTGGAAGAGAAAAGGGAGAAATCAATAACCAATTTCTCATAAGTAAACAAAGGAGGAGAGATGAGAAAGATTATTGTCATTACCTTAGTTGCAGTTTGTTTTCTGTCGTTTGGGTGTACTGAATTAATGAAGCGAATGGCGGTGAAAGAGCTCGATTTCAGTCTGCGAAGGGTGAGCCTTGTCGATTACGATTTAACGAATATGACGCTCAATGTTGAAATAAAAGCAGATAATCCAAATGATATTGATGCAGTCATTGATAGGCTCGATTACTCGTTCTCTATTAACGATAAGGTCGCTACAACGGGGACTACCGCGAGGAAGATAACGGTGAAAGCGGAAGGGACAAAGACTATTTCCACAAAACTGAAGGTAAACTATCTCAATCTCGGAGCGGCAATTCTTGAAGCGGTAAAAAACAAGAAAGCAGATTTCAGGTTTGAGGGGACTGTCTATGTTGATACACCGATCGGTGCAATCACGTTCCCGATTGACCTATTGTACCCATAGAAAAACAAGGATAAAGGAAAAAGTGGAAAATCAGTCAAGGGACTAAACTTGGT
>CBDUQV010000178.1:0-4541 GCA_965369615.1 uncultured bacterium
GGCAAATGCCAGAAAACTGTCGAGAAGAGGGTGTGAAGGTGATTACCTTTCCAGATATCAGATGGGGGTACTGTCATCTTAAAACAATCAATTTATTACCTAATATTCTGGCAAAAGAGATGGCAAAAAAAAAGGGTGCATACGAAGCATTATTTATAAGGGGAGATGAGAAGGGAACGTACCTCACTGAAGGATCAAGCTCGTCGATCTTTGTAATTGAAGGAGATGTTCTTATAACACCCGAAGAGGATAATATACTTCCGGGTGTCACAAGAGCAATTGTCATTGAAATCGCAAAACAAGTACATATGAAGATTGCCGAGAGGCGTCTCTATATGAGTGAGTATAAGGCTTCGGATGAAGCCTTTCTTACCAGTACCGTTTCCGAAGTGTTACCGGTTATTCGCATTGACAATAAGAAGATAGCAAAGGGAATACCAGGTCCAAAAACAGAGAAACTGCAGTCTGTATACAGGAGTTTAATGCAGAACTATTTGCAGTAAGGTATTGACAAGGGTAGCTGTTTATGGTAGTTAAAAAAAGGCTCTATAATGATGTATGCCAAATACAAAATAGAGGAAAGCGCGCGCGGATGGGACATTTGCCAAAGAACAATGTGATTTCTAAACTGTACCCGGGAGCATAGGATGAAGTTATCTGTTGGTATTCTCGTTTCAGGGAGAGGGAGTAATCTCGAAGCTATTTTGAAACATTGCAAAGCCGGCGAGCTTGATGCAGAAGTCGTTGTGGTCATCAGTGATAAGGAGGATGCCCGTGCACTCAAGATTGCGGAGGAATATGGTGTGGAAGGTTACTTTATTCCCTGTACAGAGAAGAAAACAGCATTGGTGGGTGATGCGGAACAAGAATATATTAAGCTCCTCCAGGAAAAAGGAGTGCAACTTGTTGCACTTGCTGGTTTTATGAGAATTTTGAAAAAAGCACTTCTTTATGCCTTCAGGGGAAGAATTATGAATATCCATCCAGCTTTGCTTCCATCATTCAAAGGACTCCATGCACAGGAACAGGCATTCAAGTATGGTGCAAAAATTACAGGATGTACTGTACACTACGTTGATGAAGGTGTTGATACGGGTCCCATTATTCTCCAGGAGGCAGTTATTGTGTATGATGATGATACTGTTGATTCTCTGAGTCAACGGATAATCAAGCATGAGCACGAGATGTATTCGAGGGCAATACAACTCTTCGCTGAAGGCAGGCTTAAAATCGAAGGACGGAGAGTAAAGATACTCTCCAACAAAGATGGTTGATGTGAGTTTCTTTGAGGAAAGGAATAGTGATGCGTGAATCGAAGATAAGGGTTGGAATCATTGGAACAGGAGCGGTAACCCAGACAGGTCACATACCGGCTTTTAAATCACTGAGTAAGGCAGAACTCATAGCGCTCTGTGATAGCGATAAAGATAAACTTGCATTTTTGTCAAAAAAGCACCGGATCTCGAAGGTTTACAGTGATTATGAAAAAATGGTTTCCGATAAGGCTATTGATGCAGTGGTTATCGCTTCGCCGAATAATATGCATTTACCCATGATCGAAGCTGCATGCAGTGCAAAAAAACACATCCTCTGCGAGAAACCACTTGCAAGAACAGCAGAAGAAGCGTCCAGAATTTGCAGTATTGTCAATAAATCAAAGAGCAAGTTCATGCTTGGTTTGAATAACAGATTTCGACCGGATGTACAGATCTTGAGAAAGTTTGTAGAAAGCGAACTGGGAACGGTTTTTTATGCAAAGACCGGCTGGCTTCAAAGAGAGGGGTATCCGGAAAAGTCATCATGGAAGAGCCTTCTTGAATCATCGGGTGGTGGCGCATTGCTCAACCTTGGAGTACATCTGCTCGATGAAGCTCTCTGGCTGCTTGGTTGCAGAAAAGTCAGAAGCGTTGTTGGTACCGCGCATTTTCTGACAAAGAAACAGGAAGTGGAGGATTCTGCGATAGCACTTCTGAATATGGATGACGATATAATGTTGACCATTGAAGTGAGCTGGACATTGCTTTTCGATAAAGACTTTACATATTTTAACGTATTTGGTGATCGTGGCAGCGCATTGCTCAAGCCGTTGAAAATATACAAGAGAATGCATGGTGAAATTGTGAATGTTACCCCTCGTGTTGACGCTGCAAGAAATGCTTTCAAGATTTCTTTTCGCCTGCAAGCCGATCATTTTATTGAAGCGCTTCGAAAAGGGAAAAAACCAATTTTTCAGGCTGAAGAAGGGCTTGAGATGGCGAAGATCATTGATGCCATCTATAAATCTGCGCGAAAGAAAAAAGAGATAAAGATTGATTAGGTTTTTTCTTCCACTTGTTTCCGCACTCCTTTTCACACTTTCATTTGCTCCATTTCACCCCCACCTGCGGTTTTGTATTTACCTCGCTTTTATACCGTATCTGCATGCTATCCTTCACAGTAAAAGAAGGGTTTTTCTTACCGGCTTTCTGTTCGGATTTGCGGCAAATGCCGGGATTCTCTGGTGGATTAGCGCAATGATTGTTGAGGATGTAAGCAGAGTCCTGATAGCTTCGGGAGTTGCTCTACTCATCCTCTACCTTTCTCTGTATTGGGGGCTTGTTGCCTTTTTTATTTCGAAAATGAAGAACCGTTCTCTTGCAATTTTCTCGTTACCATTTTTCTGGGTATCATTGGAATTTATACGCTCACTCACATCACAGTTAGGATTTCCATGGGGTTCCGTTGGGTATGCGTTTTCGCGAGTTCCATCATTGATTCAGATTGCATCCATTACCGGACTTCCGGGTATTAGTTTTCTTATCCTCTTCTACAGCAGTGTTCTCTACTGGTCATTTACTCAGCAGAAATGGAAGCGAAAGGTGTGGGGAATAGCCGTGTTTGTGGTGCTTTTCGTTATCCAGGTTGTTGCTGGAAATGCGATCATTACTCGTGCTCAACAAGAGCAAACGGTAAAGATAGCTCTCATTCAAGCAAATATTCTTCCTGAAATAAAGCGTGTGCACGAAGTGGATGAACGTATTGCAGCCCTTGAACGACTCACCCTCACAGCGGCTTCTCGTAAACCAGATCTGATTGTCTGGTCAGAAACATCAGTGCCCTGCCATTACCGCGAGGATTCTGATTGCATCATGAGGATTAAGGATATTGTGCGAAGAGGTGGCGTCCCCGTTGTTGCAGGAGCGCCTGAATTTTTTGTGTCGCATAAGAAAAAAGAACGAAAACGGTACAATGCTGCTTTTCTTATATCAGGAGATGGTGAGACGCTTGGAAAATACAGGAAGATCTACCTGGTTGGGTTCGGCGAGCATCTTCCATTTGATAATACGATTCCTGTGCTGAAGAAATTTAACCTGGGACAGGGCGATTATTCTCCTGGAAGCGCGTTTACCGTACTGTCTCAGGGAACATTTGCGTTTTCTATTCTGATTTGTTTTGAATCAATATTTCCACGTCTTGTGAGAAAGATGGTAAAGAATGGTGCGGAGCTTCTTGTCAATATGACGGAAGATTCATGGTACGGCAGAACTGCCGGTCCGTACCAACACGCTGAGATGGCTGTAATTCGTGCTGTTGAGAACAGGATTAGTGTTGCGCGATGCGCTAACAGTGGCATAAGTATGCTCATTGATCCATACGGGAGGATATTGAAATCGAGCATGCTCTTTGAAGAAATAATTGTTGAAGGAGATATCCCCTTGAGGAGAGGAGAAACATTCTACACGAGATTCGGCGATGTTTTTGCCTGGGTAATTGTTTTTCTTGCATTGTGCATGTTGGTTTTTCCCTACCTGCAGAATCGTTTTCCCCGCTTAAAGTAAACGGTTTTTATCATATTTAATACATACTTTGTATCAATTATGATACAAAGGAATGCAATCGTATCATTGTTGATACAAACCATAATACCGAGCAACCATATAAATATATATAAAATAATCACATAGCAGTAGAAGCATTTCGTGGCACAGAACTTGATATAATAATGGGTGAAATGAAAATCAATAACCTAAACAGAGGAGGTCTTCGATGAAACACGGAAAATGGCTCGCAGTCGTGGTTGTACTCTTGCTTGCTGCTTTGTTAACGGTAAGCTGCAGCAAGGATCCGGTTTCACCCGATGAGGGTCCCAGCGAAGCATTCATCCAGAATCTCATTGCTTACCTGGGCGCATACGGTGGCTCAACGAGAGGAATTGGTGAAGGTGGTGAACCGGAATCGACAATTATCTACAATATGAGCTATGTTGAATCGGTTTATGTCGATACGGTAGATGAGCACGGTGTGCATCTCATCGGATTCTTCTACTATGATGATGGTGGTACACCCTGGCCGAACATCAGTGATGATTTGTGGGGATTCAAGGGCATAAAGATCTACCTTGATAATGAGGATACATCATCGGTAATAGAACCTGATAGTATTACCGATAGAATATGGCTTGAAATCCATGTCGCGTATGATGATAGGAGGATTGTGTCAACAGGGCGCAACATAACTGAAGGCCACCATAACTACGGTGACTCGGCTTACGTCCATCTTTC
>CBDUQV010000179.1:0-4500 GCA_965369615.1 uncultured bacterium
GATGACAGTGGGAGTTTTGCCGATGCGCTTTTCGAGACACGTGACTATCTGAGGGCTACTGGTGAGTATAAGAGACAGTTATTTTTTTCGTCCGATACCTCCCATGCGCATTTCTATGCTTTTAGAATTGCTGAGTGTTATAGAAAACGAAAGCAGTATAGTACAGCAAGAATACTGTATGATAGGATTATTGTACAGGGAGAAATTGAAGGTGACCTTGAGAGAAAGGTTATCATTGGTTTATCAAAATGTTCCATTAATGCAGGTGAAATAGAATTATCTCGCCTGCTGCTGGATGAATTCATCGCAAAACATGATCGGTCAGATTCAGTCAGTTATCTATTGGGAATTGGATATGTTAAGGAGAGAAACTGGGAGCATGCAGAACTGGAATTGAGCAAAATCACCGATCACGTACTTAAAGAGCAGGCGATGGATCTATTAACAGAGACTTCAAAAAAGCGCTTTAAAGACCCAAAAACTGCGTTAATACTTTCCATGTTCATTCCCGGCGCAGGGCAGGTTTATACTTCAAACTACGTGAAGGGTTTTATCTCATTTGCGCTTAATGCGACGTTAGGTTATCTGATGTACCGGGCAGGAAGTGATGGAAGAAAGATGGATGCTTTTCTCATTGCCTATTTTGGAATGCAGCGTTTCTATTTTGGAAATCTGGAGCAAGCGAGAAAGTTTTCACTTGAACATAATGAGAAGATTCTCGATAGGATTGTAGTCGAGTAGGGATCAATGATTGTTTTTGACTACCTTCTTAATGCATTAACGAATACACTGAAAACCATCCTTTTGTTTCTGCCTGTCATAGCCTCCTGCACTATTATTGAAATACTTTCAACATTGGCAAACAGGGGGTTTGCGCGCAGATTTGGCTGGTGTGGAGTGTTGCCGCTGGCAATTATTGGAACGCCCATTCATGAATTGAGCCATGCGGTAGTTGCGCTGTTAACCGGGCACAGAATACAGGAACTGGTGCTTTTTAGACCAAATTTCCTTACTGGTGAGTTGGGACATATAAAACATTCCTGGAATGAGAAAAACCCCTTTCATCGATACATTTCGAATCCTCTCATTGCAATTGCTCCCTTTTTTGGCGGCTCAATAATATTATTTCTCCTCACCAAACTTCTTATGCCACAACTCATTAAAAGCAATACGCTTCCCTTGTTTTCCGGCGGAATAATTACAAATGTTGCTCAGTTTAAGATGTATGTCACTACTCTCCTTATAAGAACAGGTACGATGTTGAATGTGTTCTTCAGTTGGAGGAATTTTTTGAGCTTTCGATTCTACCTTTTTGTTCCTCTTGCTTTCGGGATCAGTCTTCATCTTTCACCTTCACGTCAGGATTTTGCACATTTCTGGTCATCGATCTTTGGTGTACTCTTTTTTCTTTTTATCCTGAATCTTATTTTCCCCCAGTTTGTTGGATTTCTCGAAATTAATTTAGTACCATTTCTTTTAAATCTCCACCCTCTTCTTTCTCTTTCTGCATTTTTTTGCTTAATTGCCGTTCTTTTTTCTCTTGTCCTCTTTTTTCTCTGAGGGTTTTTAATGAGAAGGGAAACTGTTCAAAGAGTTCCGATAAAGGTCAAATAACTTGACTAAAGAGTCACTTTACTGTATACATTTCGGAACAAAATGTTTATTGTCCAGGATAACTATGAAGATAGTTTGCTGTACGTTCAAAGTTGCTTTTAATAGTGGAATAATCCGGATTCGATAATGGAAACATTTGTATATGCTTTCTTTCTTGTTGGATTGGCTGTGTTTTTTGGCTATGTTACTCATCGTCTCAAACAACCGAGAATTATCGGAGAAATATTTGCGGGTATTATCCTCGGTCCCGTTTTCTTATTTCTGGCGACATACCTGTTTCATGAGGGACATAATGTTCATCTTTTCTTATCCACCAAATATGCAAGCACGAAACTGATTTCCCTGGTAGATTTTGCCGGTATAATGATTATGTTTGGTGCTGGACTGGAAACAGACCTGTCCGCGTTGTTTGCTTCCGCAAAACATGGATTATTAACCGCTCTGGGTGGGGTCGTAATTCCCTTTTCCCTTGGTTTTATCGTAGCCAAATACCTTCTTCACCTGGAACTTCTTGGTTCTCTTTACATCGGCGCAGCAGTTTCGATTACTGCAGTTGCTCTCAGTGTTGCAACACTTGTTCAATTGAAAAAACTATCCACGAAAGTTGGAATGACCATTGTGGTTGCAGCTGTGCTGGATGATATTATTGGTGTGATGATACTTTCCGTTATTATGAATATGACAAGAGGTGATGGGTCGTTCTCCATCAAACACATTATTATTATGATTTTAGTTGCAACGATTTTTGTCGTTGTCAGTGTTCTTCTTGGATATTATGGAAAGAGAGTGAGAAAGTATTTCGGGTTAGTGATGAAAGCGCCGCAGCAAAGGTTTTCCATTTTTGTTCTCTTCCTTTTTCTCTTTGCACTTATATCCCACTTCGCAGGGCTTCACCTTGTTATCGGAGCATTCTTGGCCGGACTCATTATTGGTCCTTACTTGAAACGTTCTGAAAAGGAAAATTTCAGTAATTGGATATGGGGTTTTTTCGCACCTCTTTTCTTTGCCTGGGTTGGGTTCTCAGTTCAATTCTCGACAGGTGCTTTTGGAATTACACTGGTTTTGATTGTTGCAACGGCATTTATTGGAAAGATAGTTGGGGCAGGAGGGGGGGCTTTATTGTCAGGCTTGCGTCCCGCAGAAGCACTTGCTGTTGGATTCGGGATGAATGGCAGAGCTGCGGTTGAACTTATTATTGCAGAAATTGCTCTGAGAAATGGGGTGATAAATAAAAGTATTTTTTCAGCAGTTGTTTTTATGGCAATTCTCTCAGCCATCACAACTCCCCTGTTGATGAGATTAATGGCATCGAAGATTACAACTCCAGCAAGGATATCAACAAAATGAGGAAGTTCGACACCTAATTCAATCTTACAATCTTTATTACCTGAGAATTGACCTCTTGATTTATCTTTAAGAAATATGTGCCCTGAGGAAGTGTCTTCCCTTTCTCATCTGTCCCGTCCCACCTCAGTGAAACCTTGTTGGACAGCGATTTTCTGTTAAATAATTCTTTCACCCTTCTTCCAGTGACGTCATAAATTGATATTTGAAGATGATTGTCTTTTTTGCAGGATAATGAGATATTAACTTTTTTTCTAAATGGGTTGGGGAAGACTGAAATATTTGGAACCCATTTTTCTTCTCTCTTTTCTTCAGAGATGCCTGTTTCAGAATAACTGTAGATTGCAAAACCTTCTCTGTTGCAGCAGTAAATGACGTTGTCTCTTACTGAAAGCTTGTTTTGATAGGCAACACCGTAGGTAGGAGAAGATGCAATTCGATGGGGTATGGTTGGATCCGTGAGATCATAGACTGAAAGCAATCCCCGTGAGCCGCTATCGTATTGACCTATGCCAAAGAGGTTATTGTTAACTATTTCCATATCGCATACGTCAGAGAGCGTAAATGTTGACACAATGAAAGGGTCTGATGGATCTGCAATATTGACCACCTGCGAAAAGGTCTGATTTGAGATGTAGGCAAAGGTATCGCTTATTGCTAATGCGGTTGGATATTGATAGATATCAACAGCACCAATGATTTGAGGATTTATAGGATCTTGAATATTGTAAATGAGAAAGGAGGGAATGGTGTCACGAAATCCAGCGATACAGAGAAATTCATTCTGCATTCCAAAGTCACTTATGTACAAAGAATCATTCGAGTAGAGGATTTGGGGATTGGATGGATTGGAAATATTGATGATGTGAAAGTTCGGATTTGCAGCAAAAAGAAGGGTGTCCAATGTAAGTATTCGTCGTGCATAAAAGAGAGGCATGTATGATTGAAAGAGAGGAACATAGGGATTAGAAACATCGAATATTGCGATGCCGTTATCAGAGCCAACGCATACCAGGTTTCCACTTGCTGAAATATCGTATGCCTCCTTGAGGAGCTTTCTTCCATATATACCAAGGATTTGGGGAACGTGCGGATCAGAGATGTTTACGATGGCAAGCCCCCCCGCAGCAACATAGGCAAAGGGATAATCGAGTGAAATCCCTAACACCCTCCCATTGGTTTGATACTGACCGGTCGTGTGGGGAAAAGAGGGATCAGCAACATCGGTAATTTGCACTCCCAGCATATCGTGAGCCGAAAAAAGCATATCATTTCTAAGAAAGAGCGAATTGCAAGGTGACAGGAAAGTACAGGCGGAGAGAAATGTTGGTGAAGTCGGAATAGAGATATCCATGGCACAGAGCAGTGTATCCTGCGTATAAAACAGAGTTGAGTCATTACCTATTACATTGTCTGCTCCATAGAATCCAAAGAACGGTAGAGAATCCTCGATAATAAGGGAAGGATTTGCCGGGTCTGAAACATCGATTATGGACAGAAGGTTCTGCATATTTTGGTAGTCAAGATTGATTGCAAAAAGTA
>CBDUQV010000180.1:0-4465 GCA_965369615.1 uncultured bacterium
AAAGGAGATGAAGTTGTACAGAAACTTCTGATGGAATTACGGGAGAGAGACAAGAAACAAGCAGAGAAGATTGAAAAGGGTCAGCCAATAGAAGTTTATGAGAAGAAAGAGATACAGGAATTGGAGGAGCAATTATCCCTGAATAAAAATTTTACGGAGTTTCTGAATTATGAAAAAAGGTATCTTATATTTATGACCGATATTGAAAAGGCGATAAAGGAAGGTACCGATGGCGAAAGTTCAGAGAAACAGGAAAAAGAAGATTTGGCTGAGACTGAGGAAGAATTGAACGAGAAGAAAAAATCGGCGGGGACAGAGGAAGGGATCCAATGACTAACGAAAAAACTTATCCTGACAACAAAGAAGAGTGGAGTATCGCCATTCACAAAGGTCTTGGCATTACACAGATCGAAGGAGAGCAGCTACTTCAAAATGAAAGCTTTCCTACAGAGGATCTTTTGAAATGGATACAGAAGGAATATTCAAAAGGCTTCGGATTAGAATTCGTTCCGGCTCTTGTGCGCAATATAAAAGGTTTGATTTCCTGGGTTTACAGAGACGGGTCTGAACCTTTCTGGCCAGGTTGCGATTCATAGTGAAAACAAACGGGGGTCGGGCTGGGATCTTGAATTTAGTTCTCGATTCTCAATTCCTCATCTTTGACTTCTGGAGAATGAGGTGGGGTCAAAATTTAAGAAAAGCGTTTTTTCTTCTTGACAAATGCGGGATTTTGCTGTATATAATACATTAGTAACTTAAAATTTGAATAGAATCCTCGACAGGTTGGCCTAACTTCCCCTTTTATCCCACCACACCCAAAAAATCCTTATGGTCAACCTGTCACTTTCTTGTCCCACCATAGTTCAGTCTTTTCTATAATGCTTGTTTTTGGATGCTTGCGATGACCTTATTGGTTTTCTGCTTGAGCTCTTCAAGGGTTCCGTTGTTATCAATAATAAAATCGCATCTTTCAATCTTGTCTTTATCGGGCATCTGGGCTTGCATTCGTTGGATCGCTTCCTTTCTTGAAAGTTGCTTCGAGGTTAACCGCTTTATTTGTTGTTCATTGTGTGATATAACAAGGAGTATTTTATCAAACCAGCCTTCAATACCCCATTCGAAAATAAGTGCCGCGTTGACAACGAGGATTCTTTCTTTGCTATTCGCTATTGTAAGTTTGAGCTCTTTCAGAAGTGGTGGGTGTATAATTGCATTCAGTAGATGCAATTTTTCCTTGTTTGAAAATACCACTTTGCCCAGTTTCTTTCTATCAATGCTTCCCTTTTTCAGGACATCGCCACAGATAGCCTCAATGTGCTCTTTTATATCTTTCCGTTCGAGAAGTTTCCAGCCAATCTGATCTGCTTCGATAACCGGTATGCCGTGTTTCTTGAAAATATTTGCAATCGTTGACTTGCCGGTAGCGATGTTACCGGTAAGTCCGATAAGTAACGGTTTCTTTGCCATAGAGGTAATTATAGAGAATGGGATGGAAAAATCAAGGAAAATCCCTCATAAAGACTCATAATTTAAAAGTGATTCTCAATGAAGCATATTACAGCATGAATTGCAAAAAAACAACCCAGCATTTCAGACGAAATGCTGGGTTGTAATGTACCTGTTTCGGTTGTCAATAATGTGCCTTACTTCAGGATGATAACCTTATTCGTGAGGATCTGCTCACCCGTGAACAGCTTTACAAAATAGATACCATTGCTTTCTGGAGACCATGCTGCATAGTGATTACCGCTGTTTTGCATACCTTCAGAAAGACTGGCAACCATCTTACCGGCTGAATCGTAGATCTTCAACTGTACGTTTGCCGCGTAAGGCAAGGTGTAGGTAATGGTAATATTATTGCGAGTGATAGAAGCAGTTTTCAAAGATGCTTGATCTGCTATCGCAGGTTCTTCCTCAATACTCAGGGAAAGCGCCAAGTGTATCCTGTAGATCATCTGGGCTTTTGACATTGAATTTGCCCAGTAATAGACGGTCTGGTCATCATCTCCCAAGATGACATAATTAAGTGGAATGTAGCCGTTCTGATTGTACAGAGACCATGAAATTCCACTTTGGTCATTCAGACAGGGTGGATAGATATTGTAGTTGCTCTGTATCCACTTTGTAGATGACATTGATTCATAGATGTCTATTACAAGTACTTGAACCGGATCACCGAGAGAATCAAAATGTGCCTGGACCTCTGATATGAACTCATATTCAGCTCGACAACTTGGTCAGGTTGTTTGACCAAAATTGAGCAAAACAACCTTGTATTGGTAATCAGTAAGGTTGTGATAGGTGTATGTTGTATCAGGGAGAGTGAAGTTCGGAGCCGGGTCGCCAACATTAGGTCCTGCGATCAATGCAACGCATAAGAGAAGGAGAGTAATAAAAACGAACGTAAGAAGTTTCATATTTCACCTCCTTTCAAAAATCCTTCTAATTTAGTATAGATTATTTTTATTATTTGTCAAGGGTTTTTTTGCTATTTATATATTAAAAAATCCAATAACACAAATTTATGTTCCTTATGAGCTGTATGCAGGTGGATCACCTTTTCTAATATTTTTTTCTTTTCTCTCCTTGACACAATCTAATTTTTCTATTACAATAAAAGATTGTGAAATGGGGCAGTAGCTCAGCTGGGAGAGCGGTGCGTTCGCAACGCACAGGTCGGCGGTTCGAATCCGCTCTGCTCCACCATAAATCGTGATTGATTATGTCCACCAGGAAAATAAGTATTAAGGGTGTCCGGGTTCATAACCTCAAAAACATTGATGTTGAAATTCCCCGGGATAAATTTGTTGTCATTACTGGTATTTCAGGTTCCGGCAAGAGCTCTCTTGCCTTTGACACCATTTACGCTGAAGGTCAAAGACGGTATGTTGAGTCCCTCTCGGCATACGCACGTCAGTTTTTGGGTATTATGGATAAGCCAGATGTTGACTTTATTGAGGGCTTATCTCCTGCAATTTCAATCCAGCAAAGAAGCGCATCAAAAAACCCCCGTTCAACGGTTGGTACGGTAACTGAAATATACGACTATCTGAGATTGCTCTTTACCCATATAGGTATTCCTTATTGTTTTAAATGTGGCAGATCCATTACAAAGCAAACATCCGATCAAATCGTTGATGCTTTATTGAAACTCCCTTCCGATGAGAAAATTATGGTGCTTGCACCAGTTGTTAAAGCAAAAAAAGGTGGACATAGAGAGGTTTTAAAATCAATGCAGATGAAGGGATTTGTGAGAGTCAGGATCGATGGGAAGATATACGAGATTGAAAAGGTTCCCGCAAAAGATAAAAACCGAAAGCACACTATTGAGATTGTGATTGACCGACTTATTACAAAGAAAGGGATACGAAAAAGGTTGGCAGATTCAGTAGAAATGGCTCTGGGTGAGGGTGAAGGTCAAGTTATTGTGACGAGACAGAGTGGGGAAGATGAACTCTTCAGCGAGATGCTCGCCTGTGCCCATTGCAATATAAGTTATGGGGAAATTACACCGCGGTTTTTTTCTTTCAATAGCCCCTTTGGAGCGTGTTCGGAATGCGGTGGACTTGGCACCAAGATGGAGATTGATGAAGAACTACTCATTGTTAACAATAACCTTTCCATACTTGAAGGAACAATTGGTCCATGGGGAGAACCTCGCGGAAAATGGATTCTCAATCAGCTTGAAAGACTGGAAAAGAAATATCATTTTAACCTGAATGCTCCTTGGGGTCAGCTCTCAGATAATGTTAAGAAAATCCTTCTCCATGGTGAAAAGGACCGTTGGGGTTTCGAAGGTATAGTGCATAACCTAATGAAAAGATACAGGGAAACGGAGTCAGATTGGATACGCTATGAGATAGAGCAGTATATGTCGGTTCTGCCGTGTCCGGTTTGCAGGGGTGCTCGCCTGAGAAAAGAAGCCCTCTCTGTTCTGGTTCACGGGAAAAACATCGATGATATTGTTCAAATGTCTGTGAAAAAAGCTTTTAAATTTTTCTCAGAGAAACTCAAGCTTACCAGGAGAGAACAACTCATTGTTCATCAGGTGGTTCGGGAAATACAGAGTAGAATTAAGTTTCTTGTGAATGTTGGTCTGAACTATCTCACTCTCAGTCGATCATTTGATTCCCTTTCCGGGGGTGAGATGCAGCGAGTTCACCTTGCAACGCAGATTGGTTCCGGTTTAATGAGTGTGTTGTACATACTTGATGAGCCAAGTGTGGGTTTACATCAGCGTGATAATAAAAGATTACTCAGAACGTTAAAAAATCTGCGTGATATTGGCAATACAGTTATTGTTGTGGAGCATGATAAACAAACTATTCTTTCTGCAGATCACATCATTGACCTTGGACCCGGAGCAGGAGAATTGGGGGGTGAGGTTGTAGCAAGTGGAACGAAAAAGGACATAATGGATCAGAAAAAATCAATAACAGGCATGTACCTTTCAGGAAAGAGAAAG
>CBDUQV010000181.1:0-4453 GCA_965369615.1 uncultured bacterium
AGGCAGAAGCAGCGGGTTTGGTTGATAAATTGTTGTATGAAGATGAGGTGGAGAAACTCTTGAGTGAGCAAAAGATACATCTGCGTTCATTGCGGACATATTTGCTCAAACATGATTATGTTTACAACTGGCAGATCGAACCAGGAGAAAAAATTGCCGTCATCTACGCAACCGGTAGCATTGTTTCCGGGAAGAGTGGTAGGAACATCTTTGCTGGTGAACTCATGGGGAGCGAAACGATAGTCAAAGCAATACGGGCTGCAAGAAAGGATAAGAGCATAAAAGCAATCGTTTTTCGGATTGACAGCGGTGGTGGTTCAGGACTTGCTTCCGATGTTATATGGAGAGAAGTTAAAAAAACTACCGAAGGAAAGGACAAAAAACCATTCATTGTTTCTATGTCTGATGTAGCGGGTTCAGGTGGTTACTACATTGCATGTGCTGCAGACGTTATTCTTGCTGATGAGGCAACGATAACAGGTTCAATCGGTGTCATCGGAGGCAAATTCAATTTCAGAGGGCTTTACGAGAAGATCGGGCTCAAATTCGAAACAATAGAAAGAGGCAATCATGCTGCAATATTCTCAGCAACAAAGCCCTTTACGGAAGAAGAAAGGGAACTCGTTAAGAAAGACATAAACGAATTTTACCAGGATTTTATAGAGAAGGTTGCTGATGGTCGTGGTCTTTCTGTGTCCAAAGTGGATTCAATAGGGAAGGGAAGGATATGGACAGGCAGTCAAGCAAAACAAATTGGACTTGTTGATGAACTGGGTGGACTCTACGAAGCAATACAGATTGCAAAAAAGAAAGCCGGAATTTCCAAAGATAGCAAAGTTGGAATTGAGATTTATCCTAAATATTCTGTCAAGTTCTTTGGCTTCGGAGAAAGTCCAATTCCCGGGATGGAGTCGTATATACCAGAGGAGTTGTTAGACATTATCGGAGATTACGAGAGATTCAGTATCTATGAAAACGAGAACATCCTCTATATTATGCCCTATATGGTAAAAATAAAATAGCAGTTTCGATGATTGATTTGAAGAATCTTTCCAGCATCCCCGAAAGCCCCGGTGTTTACTTAATGAAGGGAAAGCAGGGGAAAATCATATATATTGGAAAAGCCACAAACCTCAAGAAGAGGGTATTGTCGTATTTTTCCAGAGATGCATCCGGGGAGGCGAGAACTGAACGACTTGTCCGAAAAATAGAAATTATTGATTTCATTGTCACCAATAATGAAATTGATGCGCTCGTACTGGAAGCAAATCTCATAAAGCTTCACAAACCGCAATTCAATGTAAAATTCAGAGACGATAAGAAGTATCCATTTATCAAGGTTACTCTCAAAGAGAAGTATCCAAGGGTTTTTCAAACAAGAATTATCAAAAAAGACGGTTCACTCTACCTGGGTCCTTATACTGATGTCAAAGCCATAAAACGAGTAATGAAAATGGGACGGAAAATCTTTCCCGTAAGAAGTTGTGGGAAACAAATTCCCAAGACCGATTGTCTTGACTATCACATTGGACTCTGCTCAGCTCCTTGCATTTCACTCATTTCACAAGGTGAATACAGAAGAGCAATCAATAACATCATAAAACTTCTCAATGGAAAACAAGCATCCCTCCAACAAGAATTAGAAAAGCAAATGAAGCGAAACAGTGATCAGTTGCATTTTGAGAAGGCGCAGATAATTAAAGACAGACTGTTTGCACTTAAAAAGATTCAAAACAGGCAGAAGGTTGTTCTTCCAAGGAAACTTGATATTGATATTATTGCAATTGCGTACGACAATAACGATTATTGCATTGTTGTTGATGAAGTTCGCGACGGCATGCTCATTTATCAACACCATTACTTCTTGAAAGGAATGAGTAATACAGGGGAGGCGATTGAAACATTTCTCACAGGATACTATGGAGAAAAACCATTCATTCCGAAAGAGATCCTTACTGATGTTTTACCAAATAATAAATCAATAATCGAGCAATGGCTCATAATAAAAGGAAAACATCCTGTGAAGATCATTAAAAATGCTAAAAAAGAGAAGCATGCGCTTCTGAGAATGGCAAATAAAAACGCTGACCTTCTGCTCAAGAATTTCATTGCAAAAAGGGATGAGCAAAAAGTTTCACGATCTGTGTTGGACCTGCAGAAATACCTGAAACTCAAAGTTGCACCCTTGAGAATAGAAGCTTTTGATGTTTCAAACATAATGGGTGAATTTGCCGTAGGGAGTTCTGTTCTGTTTGTTAATGGCGAACCGATAAAAAGTGGGTACCTTCACTACAGCATACGAGCAGTAAAAGGAATAAACGATGTTGCAATGATAAGAGAAATTATTACACGTAGATTAAATCGCATTATAAAACTGAAGCAAGACAAACCTGACCTTTTTCTTGTTGATGGTGGAGAGGGACAGCTCAAGGCTGCCCTTTCAGCGATGAAGCAATTGGGGTTCAAATTCCCCGTTATAGGAATTGCAAAGAAATATGAGAAAATACATATGCAAGGAAGGAAGATCGTCTGTTTGCCCGGTGATTCTTCTGCACTCAAGCTGCTTAAGGTAATCCGTGATGAGTCACATCGATTTGCAATACAATACTATAGAAAACTTCATACAAAGTCTCTCAGTTCATCTATTCTGGACAATCTCCGTGGGATTGGCTCGGAAAAGAAAAAACGATTAATAAAACATTTTGGGTCGGTAAAAAAGCTCAGAACAGCATCAATTCAGGAAATCCAACGGGTTGAGGGATTTGGTGAGAAAACAGCACGAAAACTATTGGAACACCTCAATACAGGAAAGAAACGGGGGAGAGGAGGCAGCACATAAGCTGCAAATCATTTAATTTTACGAGAAAAAACTTGACAAGTGGCTCAATTACTTTTATTTTGTGAATGCATTTAATAGAGGTAATTAAGTGCTCTCAAATGAAATAGAATGAAACATACTAAACGAAATCGATTTATTACAACTGCTGTTCTGGTAATTATACTACTGTACCCACTATACATGGTAAGCGGGAAAAGCAAATCGTTTATTGTGGGGGAAACGCTTGAGTACGATGTAACATTCGGAGGGCTTCTCAAAGGAAACGCTAAAATTAAGTTTTATGGAAAGGTAGCAACGTATACAAAGAGAGAAACGGTAACCGTTTTTCTTGAAGATGCTGTTCTTGATTCTACGCTCGAAATATTAACAGATACAACGTCAGGTCCAGAGAGCGATTCAATATTTGATAATGTTACTCCTGATACCCTTGATGAGTCGGATATTGATTCTTTATCCAAACCAACTCCCCTTATTACACAAGCGATCAAAACAACGAAAACAAACATATATTACATAACGTACGAGACGAAATTTATTGGAAATATCTATAATCTGCATGCTGACATTTATGCAATGGATGGTTTCTTTCCACTCCTTATCGAAACCGAGATAAAGAGAGGAGGAAATATTTCATCCGGGCGTGAACTTTTTTTTCCTGATAAAAAGATGGCTATTTTCACCCAGACAATAGAAAACAAAGAGGAAATTGACACACTCATTCGCAACAACCCTTTACAGGATATTACTACGATTCCCTTCTACTTCATGGGGAAAAACATTTATATAGGCGCCGTATTCAATGTGAGTCTTGCCCAAGGTGAGTATAAGCTTACTTCTGTAGCTCTTCAGAGACTTGAATTTGGCGAAGGCTTTGACTATCGGCTGTATGAAACCTACCGAGTTGAGTCTGAACCAAAGGGATTCAAAATATGGCTAAACAAAAAGAACAATGTGCCAATTAAGGTTTATATTGACTATCAGAAGATTAGGATGGTATTGAGAAAACGTTCAATCGATGCATCCGTAAAGCAAAAAACCTTCAATGAAGATACTATCAAATCAAAACTTACCCACGTTTTTCCGTAGCTATTTTAGCCACAAACTCGCTGCTTGCAACGTGATGCTTAATACTTGTATTCTACATCCTGCATACACTTTTTCCTTTGAAAAATAAATCTTGACAAATGGTTGCAAAGGTGATATAAGTATACTCGAACAATTTAATACTATAAAGGAGGTGTTCTTATGGCTGAAGAAAAAAAGGGAGAAAAAAAGGAAGAGATGAAACAATAACAGCCGAAGCCGCAAACAAAACCTGAGCCAAAAAAAGAAGTAAAGAAAAAGGAAAGAAACCCAAACGATGTAGAGGAGGGTAAAGGACTTGCCTGGTTATCGTATCTTGGAATTCTCTTTCTTATCCCATTGTTAGTGAAAAAAGATAATACATTTTGCATGCATCATGCAAAGCAGGGCATTGTCTATTTCATCATGGGTTTTGCCATCGGTATAATTTCAGCAATATTAATCCCTGTATTTTTAATAGGTATTCCCCTTTTGATCGTCGGTATTATTTTTATGGCTGTCCTAATAATTATGGGAATTATACAATCAGTG
>CBDUQV010000182.1:0-4388 GCA_965369615.1 uncultured bacterium
TTTTTGTTTTTTGAAAGAATGGATTTAGCCTTTTTGTAAAATTCCCTTGCGGAACCTATGGTGACTTCTGCACCTTCTTTTGAGAATTTGCCATGGTAATCTGCATCCTGTCGCAACACCATAGCATCGTGAAATTCGCTGACGAGCGATTCATTCAGAAGATCTTTTTCGACGTATAGGGCCTGCATTGCAACAACAAGCCAATAGTGACTTTTTTCTCGATACCCCTTTGCGTACAAAAGCGCCCTTGCTGAATGAAACATGGAATAGTATGCGGTGATTGTTGCATATTTGTATTTCTTGTTCTTGAACCTATTTAGTGCTTCTTTTAAATCGTCTTTTGCAGCTTTTAATTCCTTATTAACCAGTGATTTGCCTTTTGAGAATCCAAGGATTTTCTTCCTATCAAGGGCTTTCTGAAATTCAGAGCTCATTTCTGCTCCCAGAGAGTAATGCCTTTTGTTATTTCCCTGTAGAAAACCGGATTTCCCTTTTTAATTTTTGCAAATTCATTAGGGGTATTAATACTATACTGAATTTTTTCTCTGAGCGCATCTTTGTAAAGGATCCTTTTCGCCTTTTTGGGCTCCCTTGTTTGAATGTAGATATCGATATCACTATCCGCCGAGTTTTCGCCCTGTGCTGCACTCCCGTAAAGAATGATTTTCAGGCTTATTGCTCTCAATTTTTGCACCAAGGGATGGAGAAGTGAAATATTTTGGAGAATTTTAAGCTGTCTAATGAGACTCTCTTGATTATTCACAGAGTTGAAACACATTTTCCCTCTCTTTTCTCGCTTTATTAAATTGGAGGCTGCAAGCTCTCTGAGAGCGAAATTCGTGCCAGCTCTGCTAACACCTGTAAGGTCCGAAATTTGTCTATCGTAGAATTCTTCGTTGGGGTGGGATAACAAGAAATCGAGCACCTTTTGGGTATTTGTACTAAAAAGGATTTCTTTCGTCATATTTGCTAATTCAATATCTTAGACATAAATCTATTATTTTAGATTTAAATCCAATATAATAGATTGTTTGAATTTTGTCAAGCATTTTTTTTGAGCAATCAAGAACCATTAATAGCTGTCTGCGGAAACCTTGGCGGAGCTGGGCAATCTCGCCGCTTACAGCGAAGCGTTTGTTTTACAGGCGCAGCCGTTCGTTTCACAGCGATAGCGCCTGCCCCGTAGGTCACACAGAATTTATTTCACCCACTGTGATCGTACGGGGTTTGTTTGCCATTGCTCCGCAAATTTCGCAATTCATTTTTCTCTTGACTTCAACATCTGAAAGCTATATTCTTCACATAAGCATCGAACAAAAGGAGGATTTGATGAAACTTTTGAGGATTCCGCTCCCTGCATTTCTCATCATTCTCTTTCTCTTATTTCCTCTCCTCATTCACGCTCAAATAACCTTTGAGAGGTGGTATGGTGGCTCATCCGAAGATATTGGCAGATCTGTTATTCAGACTTCAGATGGTGGTTATGTGGTAACAGGCTATACATCATCATTTGGTTCTGGATTGCGCGATGTTTATATCATAAGAACGGACTCCCTTGGTGATACGCTCTGGACAAGAACCTATGGTGGGACTGATTATGACTGTGGCTTCTCCGTAATTCAATCATCTGATGGTAATTTTGTGATTGCTGGTTGGACATACTCCTTTGGCGCAGGAGATGCTGACGTTTATCTATTAAAAGTTGATGCCCTTGGAGATACTATCTGGACTAGAACATATGGCGACACCACGGTTGACATAGCATACTCAGTGATAGAGACATCCGACAAAGGATATGCCATTACTGGCTGGACATTGGCGTTGGGTGTCGGTGATTCCAAAGTCTATCTAATAAAAACGGATTCGCTTGCTAATATTGAGTGGACTGGGGGATACGGCCCTGATGCATGGGGTTATTCTATTGCGCAAACCTTTGACAATGGATTTGCAATTATTGGATACTCCAATTACTACGAAGATGTCTATCTTATAAAGACCGACTCACTTGGCGATTCTATTTGGACACAAACATATGGTGGATGGGATTGGGAGTTTGGTCGTTGTGTGAAACAGACTCCAGACAGCGGCTACATACTGACAGGAGAAACCTGGTCTTTTGGAGCAGGTTGGTCGGACATTTACCTTATAAAGACTGATTTCAAGGGTGATACTATCTGGACAAGAACTTTTGGAGACTCCGCCGTTGATAGAGGATATTCAGTTGTACATACCCTCGATGGTGGCTATGTTGTAGCAGGTTATCTCCAACGTTTTCCTGGCGGCTACTATGATGCATATCTTGTAAAAACCGATTCATTAGGAAATATGGTTTGGGAGAAAACTTATGGCGAAAGCAATTGGGATGAAGGATACTCTGTTGCGCAAACAGCTGATGCAGGATTTATTGTTACAGGAAGTACTCAGTCCTTCGGTTCAGGCTATTACGATGTCTATCTCATTAAAACAGATTCTCTGGGCAATGTTACTGGAATTCAGGAAAAACCAGACCCGCATCCTAAAACCAGAGACATAAGACTCAAATGTTACCCCAATCCCTTCACTAGCGTGGTAGAAATACGATTGCATGGTGTATCGAAGAATGGGAGTATCGGTGCATCGGTGATTCACATCTTTGATGTAACCGGGCGGAGGGTAAGGGAATTTATCCTTTATCCTTCATCCTTTATCCTTGGAGCAACCTGGGACGGTCGGGATGAAGCAGGGAAAGTGGTTGCTCCAGGCATCTACTTCCTCAAACTCAACAACAAGCCTGTCGGGAAAGTGGTGAAGGTGAGGTAGAAGAATGAATATGAGTGTTTCCAAAAAAATGAGGAGCTTAATATGAAACGATTTCTCTTTGGGATTATTATTTTATTTGCATGTGCATCACTGACTGCGCAATGGAACACCTGGCCTGTTGATATAAATGGGCCTGAGCTGCGTGCGTGGTGGACATCGATGGTAGCGAAGGGCGACACATTGCACATTTTTTATTCCTCGTATGCTGAAACTCCCGGTACTGCGACCTTCATAAAGTATGCATTGTCCACTGATGATGGCGCATCCTGGCAGATTGAAGTCGTTGATACCTTTACGAACTATGATACTGATAATGTTTATATGACTTGGTGGAGAGGTGGATTAGCCCTGGATGCAAGTGGGGATCCGCATGTTGCGTATACCGTTAATAAATCAAACGTATTTCAAGCCAGCTGGGCAATGTACGCCTACAGAACGGGACCAGATACCTGGGTAAGGGACACTATTGAATTTCGTCCTACGTCAGATCCCATGATAGGTTATGATACTGACATAGCCATCGATGGATCTGGATATCCTCATATTGTTTACGATTATTATGGAGGAGACACACGCTATGCCTTCTGGACTGGTTCTTCTTGGACAATACGCAATATTGCTTATGGTTCATCCTATGGATTGGGTATTGCGCTTGATAACCTTGATGACGTTCATATTGCGATTGGATGCCTGAGCGATGTTCGTTATGCATATTCAACAGATGGCGGATTGAACTGGACACTTGAAACCATTGAAGGTTCCTGGTGGCACTGTGACATCGATGTTGACAACTCAAATGTGCCTCACATCGTATACTGTCGACTCAATAACGATTATAGACATGCGCTACGTCTCGGGGCAAACTCCTGGCAGACAACAACCATTGAGAATATAGGACAACCCAACATAACACGACCAATGATTTACATTGATACTGCAGATAGTATTCATGTGGCTTACTATCCCCATATGGCATCAGATACGCTGAAGTATGCATTTTCAACCAATGGTGGAACATCATGGACAAGAGCATTTGTTTGTGCCGCTAAGATTGGCAATTCTGCCGGCATGCCTTCATTTGCAAAACGGTCGGACCGCAAATTCATTGCTTACCGATCAGAAGGATATAAGCTTTCCTATGCTTCCCCACAGGTAACCGGAATAATGGAACCTGATTTTTCAGCAACAGCAGGATATTTCCACATTAAACTGCAGTGGAGACTGGAGATTGAAAAGGACTGCCTGCAGTATCTTATTCTTAAGAAATCTCTCGATGAAGACAATGAATACTTTGAGCTTGCGCGAATTCATGGTTCAGGTTCTTCACCAGGTCTAAAGGAGTATACGTACATTGACGAGAATGTACATCCTGGTGTTACCTATTATTACAAACTGGGGGTAGTGGAGGAGGATGGGAGCACACGGTGGTATGGTCCCGTATGTGCCGTTGCTCCAGTCAACAAGCCTTTCCTAACCATTTCACCAAACCCATTTAGCAGCTCCACCACCATTCACCTCACCGGCTACGGGCAAAGAGCAAAGCGCATAGATCTCACCATCTACGACGCCACCGGAAGAAGGGTAAGGGA
>CBDUQV010000183.1:0-4386 GCA_965369615.1 uncultured bacterium
TTGAGCTTTAGCTTTGCCATCTCCTGTCCGATAAGTACAGCAATACCACTTCCCATTTTTCCAGCAGCGCCAATTACTGCAACATTCTGTAGTCTCTCTGTATAATCCATACTTCCTCCTTTAGCCTCGACTCATCGCTTATAATTCTCGTTTATTTTTTTCTAATGTTTATTCCATTAATCAGTAACTATTCGTTCGCTTTGTCCCAATCTGGTTTTCGTTTCTCGAGAAATGCCGCAAGTCCTTCCTTTGACTCAGGATGTGAGAAACACAATCCAAATACTTCACTTTCATAGCAGCTGCCTGTTTCAAAACTCGAATCATATCCCCTATTAATTGCTTTCTTTGCGAGCCGTACAGAAACCGGACCCTGAGAAGCAATTTTTTTCGCAAGTCCCTTCACTTCTTCAAGCAGTTTATCCGGTGGAAGAACATTCGTTACAAGCCCAATTTCAAGCGCCTGCTTCGCGTCAATGATATTTCCGCTGAGTATCAATTCTTTTGCGATCGCTGGTCCACAAATTCGTGCAATTCTCTGCGTTCCAGCAAATCCTGGGGTAACACCAAGACTAACCTCAGGCTGACCAAATTTTGCCTTTTCACTTGCCCATCTTATATCACAGGACAAAGCAAATTCACAGCCCCCACCGAGAGCAAATCCATTTACTGCGGCAATAACGGGAATCCTAAGATTTTCTATCTTATTAAATACCATTTGTCCAAGCTGCGAAAAATCCCGCGCTTCTAACTGACTCAATGCTGCGAGTTCTGCAATATCAGCGCCGGCAACAAAAGCTCTTCCTTCGCCCGTAACAATAATTACACGCAATTTTTCATCTTTCTCAATATTAGTAAACACATCGCTCAGCTCGTAGAATGTTTCACTGTTGAGCGCATTAAGAACATCAGGACGGTTCATTCTAACATATCCAATGTTCCCCTCTTTCTCAAATACAACATTCTTATATTCCACGATTCCCCCCTTTTCTATCTGTTTTTGTCCTCTGTTTTCTCCAATACTCCGTTTTGCTCATGTATGTGCTTTTTCTCAGGCACTATCCACTGCTTTTAATAGTCCTTTGCTTCTTCGTCCCCGCGTAACACCCTGAGCGCACCAAGAGCAAGTGCAGCAAGTTCATCCTCCCCGGGAAAAACAAGCACTTTCCCCAATTCTTTAATCTTTTTCTTAATCCATTGTGTGAGCATCTCAGAACGAGCAAGTCCACCGGTCAGCACCACAGCATCAATTTCAAAATCCAAAACTGCTGCCATTGCACCAATTTCTTTTGCGATCTGGTAAGCCATTGCCTGATACACCTCACGTGCGCTTTTATCCCCATCAAGAATTCTCTCCTCCACCTCTTCAGCCATGTGAGTTCCAAGATAGGCAACAAGACCACCTTTCCCAACAAGTTTTCCTTTCAACTCCGCAAAAGTGTGCTTTCCTGAATATGCAAGTTCTATAAGCTCTATTACCGGTAATGAACCCGTTCTCACGGGCGTGAATGGTCCACCACTCAATCCATGGCTACAATCAACAATTCTTCCCTCTTTAACTGCTGTTATTGAGGTACCTCCGCCAAGATGGGCAATAACAAAGCGTGTTTTATTGAATCGAACCTTCACCTTTTTGGCAGCAAGACGCGCGGTTGCATGTATATTGAGCGCATGAACAATGCTTGTACGAGGTAATTCAGGCAATCCCGAATAACGAGCAAGTGCGGACATTTCATCAACCGATGGAGGGTCAACGACATAAGCACGCACATTGACAACCCAAGCAATGCCGTACGCCAGAATACAACCCAGATTTGATGCATGCTCACCGTAAGTCGCCATTCTTGCATCCTGAATCATTTTCTGGTTGACTCGGTATGTTCCACCATCGAGCGGCTTAAAGAGCCCGCCGCGTGCAACAACAGCATCCACAGAATCACCCTTTATTTTATTTTTCTCCATAAGATCGAGAATGAGTGACTTTCTGAATTCATATTGATCCCAGATTTTTTCAAATTTTTGAAGTTCAAATGGAAAATGTCTTATTGTTTCCGCAAATACGATCTTCTCGCTTTCAAAGAGAGCGACCTTGGTCGATGTTGAACCTGGATTTATTACCAGAATCTTCTTTGTTTTACTCCTTTTCATCAATGCCTTTGAATCCTCTTTATTTTTGCAATTTTCTCAATTCTTTCTTCAGCAATGCTAATTGCTGCACGATAAGGGTTCCTTTTTTCGCGCTTTGCGCGTTCAAATATTGATCCCATAATATCATATACTCTTCGCGCTGATTCAAACCTGCTTGACCTCGACATAGCAACTGATTGAACCGCTGAAACAACAAGTTCACCTCCACCAATTGCAAAATCTGGTGCAAAAAGTATCCCCTTTTTTTCAAGTTCATCAGCAATGTCAACACTGCAATTTTCAAGACTGCAGTCTGCTGAACCAGCAATGATTTTACACTTCAACTTGTCAATCTTTTTCCATGTAATAACACCACTCACAGCACATGGTGATAAAAAGTCACATTTCACTCCATATATCTCCCGCGGTTTTACCGCTTCAACATCAGGATGCTTATCCTGTATCCTCTTAATGGCATCGTAATTGATATCAGTGATTATCAGCCGTGCGCCTTCTTTAATTAAATATTCTGCGAGCTGTGATCCAACATCACCAACCCCTTGAATGGCAATGACCTTGTTCTTAAGTGAATCGACACCAGAAAGGCAATTGTTGCATGCTTTCATTCCCCAGTAAAGACCGTATGCCGCAAGTCTTGCAGAATCAAGTACCGACCCATCTTCATCCCGTGTGACAAGAATATATTCTGTTTCTCTTGCTATCTGCCCCATATCGAATTCGTCTGTTCCAAGGCCGGCATACGCAAGAAATCTTCCACCTAATCCATGGATGAACCTTCCAAATGCTCTCAAATACGCTTCATCTTTGTCTTCCTTTTCCCCCCATAACACCGCCTTTCCCCCGCCATAATCAGAACAAGAGATTGCACCCATATACGTCATAGCCTTTGAAAGTCTTAAGGCTTCAAGTAAGGCTGTCCTTTCGTCCTTATATGGCCAAATTCTAACACCACCAAGGGCTGGTCCAAGTGTTGTGTCGTGTATTGCAATGATTGCTCTCAGATGTGTCTCTTTATCGGACAGGAAGAGTACTTCTTCATGCTCATATTTTTCCATATGTTCAAATACATTCTCTTTTTTCATTATTCCTCCCATGGAATGAACCTTGGTTTCCCTTTCTCAAGGGATATTATGCCGGAAGTGTGTTCAGGATCATGTTCAAAGAAAGAAATCCATCCCCTATCAACTGATTGCTCAATAAGTTCTTTCTTTTGCTCCATTACATCAAGGGGAAAGAGATCATAGCTCATTATGTATGGAATCCGAATATGTGCTGTTGTTGGTATAATGTCAGCCCAGTAAATCGCACCTGCACCATCATCTTCAATGATAACGATTTGGTGACCTTCTGTATGTCCTCCGGTGTGAATGCAGCGAATATGTGGAAATACCTCATGATCACCATCTATAAGCTTCAGAACATTGCTGGTTTCAAGCGGAATAAAATTTTCTTTCAAGTAACTTGCTCCTGAACGGGGATTTGGATTGATTGCTGCATCCCACTCCTTCTTCTGGATAACATATGTCGCATTGGGAAATTTAGGCACAGCCTTTCCTTCCTTATTGAAGATTGTATTTCCACCACCATGATCAAAATGAAGGTGGGTGATAATGACAATGTCTATATCCGTCGTTTTTAATCCATATGAATCCAGTCCCCGCTCAATGGTTTCCGATCTATCCACTCTGTAGATTCCATAGAATTTTTCATCGTATTTATCACCAATTCCGGTATCTATGAGAATATTCGTCTCAGGATGCTTAATGAGCAATGGATGGAGCCCGAGCCGAATTCTATTGCTTTCATCTGCGTGATTCAGCTTGTTCCAGAATATCTTTGGAACCACCCCGAACATCGCCCCTCCATCAAGCCAAAAATTTCCATCAGAAAGAGGAATACATTCAAAAGCACCGATTTTTATGATTTTCGCCATAGCGAATAAATTTAGCACAAAATATTTTGGTTGTCAAGAGTATAAAACCCCATTTGTGAAATTTTTATCTTTTCGAGCATTCCTCACCTTGAATATGAACGCTTCACCATTCACGTAATGACAAAATAATTCAATAACGGACATTATTGTGCTTATCTTAAGTTGTTAAAATAAAAGGGCGGGATTCAAGCCTTCGGCCAGTATTCTGTCATGCAAATAGCTTTACAGTACTTGTCATACAGAAAAGATTACTCAGAATGACACCTTTTTCAAACCTTTCCTCAAGAGAAGCGAAGGAATGACAGTAA
>CBDUQV010000184.1:0-4362 GCA_965369615.1 uncultured bacterium
AATGTATTTCTTCGGGTTCTCCTTAATATCTTTTAAGAGCGCCTTTGTTTCCTTAAGCGTCGATTCCAGTTCATTGTACAACTCTTCATCCTGCATGAGCTTGCCCACCGTGCCCTTTCCCTCTTTAATGTCTTTGAGAACTCCAGAGAGCATATCAAGATTCTTATCGAGCTTATCCGCAACCGCAACTAACTTATCAAGATCCTTTTCAGCCTTCCTGACCGTCCTTTTTATTCCCGGTCTATTTTCTTTCACCAATGCAGCAAGTTCCTGAGCCGTTGTACTGATGTGCTCAAGGGTTTTTTCAACATCACCACTGCCGATCTTCTCCGCAATACTCTTGATAGGATCAAGAATATCGCCCAATTCTCCAAGTGAAAACGTTGGGGAACCTTTTCCTGTAATCGGTTTGGAGATATCGAGCAATTCTTTATCTTCACCCACGTTTAACTCAATGAATTTTGTTCCGCTGATTAACGCAACATCTTTAATGGCAGCCTGTGCGTCCTTTTTTAATACCACATCATTGTCCAGATAACAACGTGTCGACACCTTATTTCCCGCAAGTTCAATGGAGAGAACCCTGCCTTTCTGCACACCGAGCACCCACACAGGATCTCCCCTTTTCAAACCGGTTGCATTATTAAAGTGTATTGTTATTCTATAACCCTGGCTTTTCATCTTTGCCTGCTTCATCCACAAATAACCAAAGATCAGAACAATGACACTCAGTACAATAAAGATACCAACTTTCAATTCAAGATTTTTTGCTTTCATTATACCCCTCCAGAAATTGGGCCCTCGCCCTCTCCATTAATGAATTGCTGCACATACGGATTATCTGTGTTTTGAATATCCTCTGGTGAACCATCGAATATGATCTTTCCATCATACAGCATTGCAATTCTATCTGCAATTCTGTACGCGCTTGTCATATCATGGGTAACAGCAATGGTAATTATTTTTAGTTTTTCCTGCAATGTAAGTATCAAATTATTGATTCTATCAGCTATGATGGGATCAAGACCTGTTGTTGGCTCATCGTAGAAGACAAATTTTGGGCTCATCGCAATTGCCCGGGCAATCCCAACTCTCTTCTTCATCCCACCGGAAAGCTCAGCAGGATACTTATCCTCGACACCAACAAGACCAACAAGTTCCAGTTTTGCCTGAGCAATACTCCGTACCTCTGTGCGGGGTATATTTGAATGCTCCATCAAGCCTAGCCCGACATTCTCCCATACGCTGAGAGAATCAAAGAGTGCAGAACTTTGAAAAACCATGCCAATCTTCTTCCGTATCTTGTACAGCTCACATTTCGATACATTTTTCAGTGAAACGTCGTCCAAGATAATTTCTCCCTCATCAGGAATAAGGAGTCCTACAATCGTTTTCAAAAGCACGCTCTTTCCACATCCACTTTGACCAATTACAACAATGGTTTCCCCTTCTTCAAGATCCAGGTTCAGTCCCTTGAGAACATCGTTATCTCCAAAATGTTTCCACACACCTCTTACCGAAATCATTAAAACACCAGCCTTGCTATGAGGTAATCGAATACAAGAATGAGAACCATAGAACCAACAACAGCCCGTGTTGTTGCCTGTCCAACACCCTCCGCACCGCCTCTTGCGTGAAAACCATGATAGCAGCCCATAAGACCCACGATAAGTCCAAATACTACCGATTTGATAAGCCCACCCCAGAGCGTGATCTCGATAAAATTGGTTCTGACACCCCTGATATATATGTACGCTGATAAATCCAATCCCCATACGGAAACCAAAAGCCCGCCAAGTATCATAATCAGCTCAGCAAAAATCGTAAGGACGGGGAGAACGAGAATTCCCGCAACAATTCGTGGCATGATAAGGTATCTTCCCGGGTCAATTCCCATTATCTCAAAGGCATCGATCTGCTCGGTAACGCGCATCGTTCCCAATTCAGCAGCAATTGAAGAACTCACCCTTCCCGCTACGATGAGTCCCGTCAACATTGGTCCCAGCTCAATCATCACAGCCTTGGCAACACCCATACCAATATATAACTCAGGAACTAAACCTTTGGTCTGATACGCTGCCTGGAAACCGGTAACCATTCCGGCAAATACTGAGACAATCATAACAATAGGAAGCGAAGAAATTCCCATCGAAACGATCTGCTTGAGTATTAACCGGTAACTGCTGGGAATTTTATGGGTATTTTTCAAGCCTTCGGAGAGAATAAGAATGACTCCACCTATATACGTGAAAAATGATTTTAGCGCCCTTAAAATCAAAAAGCCCCTCCTCCAGGTTCTTCCTCCCATGCAACATCTTCAAACGTTGCACACTTCTCGAGGAAGGTCGCAAAAACCGTACCGGTAGGACCATTCCTCTGTTTTCGAATAATAATCTCCACCTTATTCCTTATGTTTGGATCATCTGATTCTTTTTTTCTATAAAGAAAAATAACGACATCTGCATCCTGTTCAATGGCACCTGATTCCCTCAAATCAGATAGAAGCGGCTTCTGGAATTGTCTCTGTGTATGAGCCCGGGAAAGCTGCGAAAGAGCAACAACGGGAATACATAGTTCTTTCGAAAGTGCCTTCAGGGAACGTGATATAATTGCAACCTCCTGTTGTCTGCTGTCAGATCTTCCTGCTATATCGAGCAACTGCAAATAATCGATAAAAATAATGCCAACATCAATTCTCGATTTGAGTCTTCTTGCCTTTGCTCTCAATTCAAGATGATTTAATCTCGCAGAATCATCGATATAAAGGGGAGCTGCATGCAATTTACCCGCAGCCCGGGTAAGCCTTGCCCAACTTTCATCGGTAAGAAATCCTCGTCTCAGGTCCTTGAGATCAACACGTGCTTGCATGGCAAGCATCCTCTGTACAAGTTGCTCCTGAGACATTTCAAGACTGAAGAAACCCACAGGAATATTTCGTTCGATGGCGGTATGCAGCGCCACATCAAGGGCAAATGCGGTCTTCCCCATCGACGGTCTCCCTGCAATGATAACAAAATCAGCTTTCTGAAATCCACCGGTCAAATCGTCAAGTTTGCTAATTCCCGATTCGATGCCGGTAATATGTGTCTTGTGCTCGGCGAGTTTATCTATCTTATCAATCGTATCACTCAGGATGTCTCGTACCTGAATGAGTTCCTGTTTCTTACCTGAGTAATGGATGTTAAAAATAAGCTGTTCTGCTCTATCGAGGAGTTCATCAACATTTGACTGTTCATCATAGCTCTGCTGAATAATCTGGTTTGAAATACTAATGAGCTTCCGCAGCACGAACTTCTCAAGCACAATCTTGGCATGATATTGGACATTTGTGGTTGATACAACGCTTTCGACGAGTTTTTGCAGATAGTCAAGACCACCAATCTTATTCAACTGTTCCAACTTTCTGAGTTGTTCTGAAATAGTCAGTATATCAACCGGAACATCACTCTGTTCAATAATAACAATTGCCCTGAAAATTCTCTGGTGGAATTCTGAATAGAACACATCATCCGTGGTTATTATCGAAAGAACCATGTCAACTGCTTCTCTGTCCGTAAGCATTGAACCCAAAACAGCAGCTTCTGCATCAAGTGATTGCGGCGGTGTCCTTAATAACTCTTTTTCCTCAGCCATGACTCTTTATCTCCTTGCCAAGTATCTTCAGGATCATCTTCATATCTTCCCAAGTTTCCCTCTTAGACCCAGGACTCCTCAGAAGGTAACTTGGATGAAATGTCGAGATAAGTTTCTTACCTTCATAATAGAAGAGTTTTCCTCTGAGATTTGAAATGGTGAGATTACTACCTGTTAGTTTCTGTGCCGCAAATTTTCCAAGAGCACAAATGACTTCAGGATTAATAAGTTTAATCTGTCGATTAAGAAACGGAAAACAGGCTTCCATTTCATCTTCTTGTGGATTCCTGTTATCCGGCGGTCTGCATTTTAATATATTAGCTATATAAACATCTTTCCTCTCAAAGCCCATTGCCTTGATAATCCTGGTCAACATCTGTCCTGCTTTCCCCACAAAGGGCTTCCCCTGTTGATCTTCATAGAAACCGGGAGCCTCTCCGACAAACATCAATGATGCTTTGGGATTACCTTCTCCAAAAACATAGTTTCTCTTCCCTTTGTGTAGAGGACATTTCTGGCAGCCAAGAACCTCCTGTTTGAGAGTGTCCAACTGCTTCTCATGTGATATGCGGCGAGGCTTTTTGCTCTCTACTTCAGTGATACCAAGGTTGAGATATCCCTGGAGTGAACGTTTTAAATCATCAAATGTTACCGCTTTGGAGACAAGGTTTTTCATAGACATACCTTTGTAGCACACTTTTTTTACTTTGTCAAATACTAAAAATGGGT
>CBDUQV010000185.1:0-4353 GCA_965369615.1 uncultured bacterium
ATGGGCACTTCCGGGAGCCGAGGAAGAGAAACCAACTAAGGCTGCACTCGTCTTCGGTCTCAACAAGGTATCCCCGAACCCTGTCAACAATGGTGCGGTGATTGCCTATGCCACGACTCAGAAGGGTCCTGTATCCTTGAAGCTCTATGACAGCTCAGGAAGACTCATCAGGACACTCATTGACAAAACTCAGGATGCCGGAAGGAAAACAGTTTACTGGAATGGCAAAGACAATAATAACAGAACGGTAAGTGCGGGTGTCTACTTCTACAGACTCACCGCAGAGAACAAAAGTGTATCAGCCAAGATAGTTATTGTTCGTTAAAACCATCTTCGGTTTACCATAAAAAGGCCCGCTTCGGCGGGCCTTTTTTTTGCACAATAACCCATTTTACAGCGGAGTCCCGGCTTTTTCCTTGACAATTCCTACCTCATTTGCTATAAACTTCTCTGTAGAGGAGGGAAAACCTATGCCGGAAGCAAAGAAAATAAAATCTGATATCAACCGTATTGAAAACGAAACAAAGCAATGGGAGAAAGCAGTACGGGCGAAATCAAAACCGCGCGAATCCGCATCCTTTGAGACCATGTCGGGTATCCCCCTCAAAATGCTCTATACTCCCACTGATACGGCAGGTCTCGATTATCTCAACGATCTCGGCTTTCCCGGTGAATATCCCTTTACGCGAAGTGTCCGGCACAACCTGTATCGGGGACGATTGTGGACCATGCGCCAGTTCGCAGGATTCGGCACTGCAAAAGACACCAACAAACGGTATAAATTCCTCCTCGGGCATGGAGAAACGGGTTTATCAGTAGCATTTGATTTCCCAACACTCTACGGAAGAGATTCTGACGATCCGCTGTCTGAAGGGGAGGTTGGAAAGTGCGGAGTTGCTATTTCCTCCCTGAAAGACATGCAAACACTCCTCGATGGCATTCCCCTCGACAGGGTTTCTACATCAATGACCATCAATGGACCTGCAGCTACACTGTGGGCATTTTACATAGCTGCAGCTGAAAACCAGGGCGTTTCAAGGGAAAAACTAAGGGGCACAATCCAGAACGATATTCTTAAGGAATACATTGCTCAAAAATCGTGGCTTTTCCCTCCGGAACCTTCGATGAGACTCATTGTTGATACGTTTGAATTTGGATCAACGTCGGTTCAAAAATGGAATACCATTTCAATTTCAGGCTATCACATCAGAGAAGCGGGTTCAACAGCACTCCAGGAGCTTGCTTTTACGCTGAAAGACGGATTGTCATATGTTGAGGAAAGTTTGAAACGCGGGTTGGATATTGATTCATTCGCACCAAGGCTTTCATTCTTCTTTGATTCTCATTCAGACTTCTTCGAAGAGATCGCAAAGTTCAGAGCCGCCAGAAGAATCTGGGCGCGAGAAATGAAGGAAACATTCGGTGCAAAAGACAAACGCTCGTGGCTTATGCGTTTTCACACACAAACTGCAGGTGTTTCACTCACCGCACAGCAGCCAGAAAATAATATTGTAAGGGTTACATTGCAGGCACTCGCTGCTGTGCTCGGCGGGACACAGAGTTTGCATACTAATTCCATGGACGAAACATGGGCTCTTCCAACCGAAAATGCAGTTCTTGTTGCATTACGTACCCAGCAAATCATTGCTCATGAATCCGGTGTCACGAACGTTATTGATCCGCTTGGAGGCTCTTACTTTGCTGAAGCATTGACAGATAAACTCGAGGCGGGAGCGTATGAATATTTCGACAAGATAGATAGGCTGGGCGGCATGGTCAAAGCAATAGAGGCAAACTTCCCGCAGAGGGAATTAACCGAAGCAGCATTTTTATTTCAGAAAAAAGTTGAAAACAAGGAGCGAATTACTGTCGGTGTTAATGAATTTCAGAAGGAGGGTGAAGAGCTCAAAATCCCCATTTTAACCATCGATAAGAACGTAGAGATCGAGCAGAAAGAGAGACTCTCGATCCTGAGAAATGAAAGAAATAATGATGCAGTAAATCATTCACTCGACAGGATCAGGACAACGTGTGAGTCCAATGAGAACATCATGCCAGCGCTCATTGAAGCCGCTCATTCCTATGCAACTTTGGGCGAGATCACCGCAGCAATGAAAGATGTTTTCGGCGAATATGAGGAGAACCCCATCTTCTAACTCCAGTTCCTTATGTGTACTACCGTGGAGGAAGCATGAAGAAAATAAGAATTTTAATGGCGAAAGCAGGGCTTGATGGTCACGACAGAGGGATCAAAATTGTTGCCAGAGCCCTCAGAGATGCTGGTTTTGAGGTAATCTATACGGGACTTCACCAGACGCCCGAGATGATCGTCGTATCAGCATTACAGGAAGATGTTGACCTTATCGGCATCAGCGTTCTCTCAGGGGCTCATATGACTCTATTCCCCAAAATCCTGACCTTACTCAAGGAAAAGGGACGGGAAGATATGGTCGTCTTCGGTGGCGGCATCATACCCGCCCTGGACATGGAACAATTAAAAAATCTGGGGATTTCTATACTCTTCGGGCCAGGAACTCCAACCTCAGAAATAATCGAATGGACGCGTAACAAATTCAAAACAAATACAGATTGAAAATAACAGTCGAGGGATTGTGCTCTGAGAGTGAGCCAGGATGCTTCCGTTTAGGCTTTTCCTGGCAAAGGTAAGGCATCCAGCCTTGCAATGGGAGATAAGATGGGAACGAACGAAAAATTAGAAGAACTCAAAAAACTGAGTAAAAAGGCGCAAGAAGGCGGTGGTGAAGCAAGAATTAATAAACAGCATGGAAAAGGCAAACTCACTGCCCGTGAAAGACTCCTCATACTTCTCGATCCAGATAGTTTTGTGGAATTGGACCGATTTGTTCTGCACCGATGCAGGGATTTTAATATGGACGAAAAAAGGATTCTCGGAGACAGCCTTGTCTCTGGTTACGGTAAAATACAGGGGAGACCCCTCTTCGTCTTTTCACAGGATTTTACCGTTTTTGGAGGAACACTCTCCTATGCACATGCTGAGAAAATGTGTAAGATCATGGACCTTGCCCTAAAAACAGGAGTACCGATTATTGGATTAAATGATTCAGGGGGGGCTCGCATCCAGGAAGGCGTTGTGAGCCTTGCAGGATATGCAGAGATTTTCTGGAGGAATACCATAGTTTCGGGTGTTATTCCGCAAATTTCTGCAGTTATGGGTCCTGCAGCCGGTGGAGCAGTCTATTCACCCGCATTAACTGATTTCGTCTTCATGGTCAACAAAACCAGTCACATGTTTATCACCGGACCGGACATAGTAAAAACGGTTACACATGAAGACGTAACCTTTGATGAACTTGGTGGTTCGCACATACATTCGACAAAATCAGGAGTTGCTCACTTCACCGCAGACAACGATGAAGACTGCCTGCTTATGATTCGAAAACTCTTCGAATACCTTCCTCTCAATAACCTTGATGATCCGCCGAGAAGATCAATAGATGATCCACCTGACAGAATGGATGATGCACTGAATGCCATTATACCCGACAATCCTCATCAACCGTACGATATGAAAACAGTAATTACAACGATAATGGATAGGGAAAGTTTTCTTGAAGTCCATGAAAAGTATGCACCAAACATCATTGTTGGTTTTAGCAGACTTGATGGATTGGTCGTTGGTATCGTAGCGCAACAACCAATGTTTCTCGCCGGCTGTCTTGATATCGATGCATCGCTTAAAGGTGCCCGATTCGTCAGATTCTGCGATGCGTTCAATATTCCTCTTATAACATTCGAAGATGTTCCGGGTTTCCTTCCTGGAATCTCGCAGGAGCATGGAGGTATTATAAAACACGGAGCAAAGCTGCTCTATGCTTATTGTGAGGCAACGGTGCCAAAAATCACGGTCATCACGAGAAAATCATACGGTGGAGCATACTGCGTGCTTTCTTCAAAACAGGTCAGGGGAGATATTAACCTCGCGTGGCCAACGGCAGAAATTGCAGTTATGGGTTCAAAGGGTGCGGTAAAAATCGTCTTCAGAAAGGAAATTGCTGCGTCAGATGATCCTGAAACGCTCGCCAGAAAACTCATTGAGGAATACGAGAAGAAGTTCTCGAATCCCTACATATCAGCTTCCCTGGGCTACATTGACGATGTAATAGAGCCAAAGAAAACAAGACTTCGATTGATTCAATCTCTTAAAATGCTTGAAAATAAGCAATCGAAATTACCAAGAAAGAAACATGGAAACATACCCCTTTAGAAAGACAAGTAAAAAGGAAAAAGTAACGTAGTCGCGCAGGTTTTATGCTGACAATGAGCAGTTTGTAGCCGCAGGCTTTAGCCTGATAATGAGCAGTTTGTAGCCGC
>CBDUQV010000186.1:0-4302 GCA_965369615.1 uncultured bacterium
GAAGCAGCAAGACAGTCAAGAGAAAATATTCTCTATGCCATACATGCGCAAACACCTTACCATACTCTCCAATAGCTTCAGGTGTAAGGTATGCTGTTCTTGTCCATCTGCCTGGAGAGACTACACATCGGTATATCCACAGAAACAGGTTATTCTTCAGCGGTTCCACCCAGAAAAAACACCCGTTCTTGCGGAGCATTTTCTTGATCTCGAGTATCGTTTTCTTATGATCAAGATGCAGCAAAACGGTGCGAAGGAAAACAAGATCAAAACTGCCCGTTTTAAATCCCATCTGTTGCGCATCCATCTGCACCTTCTGAAAGTCCTTCATTCCCTTCAAACCATCCATCGAAACATCGATGCATACCTTTTCACCATCAAGGAAGCGAAAGAAATTATTATCCGGCGTATTTCCCATTCCAATCAGGAGAATTTTCTTGTATTTACCTTGAGAAATTATTTCAAAGATATTTTTGTTGATTACGCCAAGGAAGTTGTAGTAACTATCAAACCGTCGCAAGTGCTTGCGCTTCCAGTAGCAATTAAAAAACTCCTTAACATCCAAGACGGTCACCTGTGCTTAATCTATGCAAGCTGGCAAACTCATTACCCGAAAGCCTTTTGCCATCAAGTGAAACCTCAAGGATATTGAAACACGCTTCTTGAGTCATCACCATGATCGATTCCTTGCCAATCTTCACAATGGTTCCTGGCGCAAGTATTCCCTTCACCAGTGTTTCATCCCTCGATGCAACCTTCCATTCGCTTTGAGCATCTGCCGATTGTACACATTCGCTGATTTCGCCACGAAGGATAACGCATTTTCTTTCCCGCAACATGAAGTATGCACCGGGAAATGGATCTGTTAGAGCCCGTACATAATTATAAATTGTCTCTGCATTCCATTTCCAATCAATTCTTCCCATCTCGGGAGTGCGCTTTCCAAAGTAGCTTGCTTTGCTTTCATCCTGGGGCGTTGCATTCGGTTTCTCACGGTGCAGTATGTCTATAAGTTTCTCCAGGAGCTCTGCGCCTTCCGACGCAATCTTTTTCGTGAGTGAAAGCCCTGTATCGCCACTAACAATTGTTATCTTCTTCTGCACAATGATGGAACCCGCATCAACTTTCTCTGTCATATAGTGCAGGGTAACTCCTGTCTCCTTCTCTCCATGAATTATTGCCCAGTTTATCGGTGCCCTCCCTCTATGTGATGGCAGCAATGAACCATGCAGATTTATGCATCCTGAGGGAGGAATGGTTAGCAGCTCCCTTCCAAAAATGTTACGAAAGTAAACAGAAAGAATAACATCTGGTTGAAAAGAAGATACACGAGCAGTAAACCGTTTATCGAGTATATTTTCAGGTTTCAAAACCGGTATGAGATTTCTGTGCGCAAGATCACTAACGCTTCGAAACCAAATACGTTCGTCCTTTTGATCTCTGTGCGTAACAACAAAAACAACATGCTCACCCATTTGTATAAGTTTTTCGAGACAGGTATAACCAGCCTCGGAATATCCGAAAAAACCAATACGCAGTGGTTTCCGGTACCCCAGCTTTTCACGAATGACATATCGTGGGCTCTTGTTTACCTCTCTGTATATTCTTCCTGTGTATTCCCCGATCAATCCTACTGCAACAAGAAGCATACCGGTGAAAATAAAGAGGAATGCAAAGAGCGTAAAAACACCCTCCACTTCTGGTCCAATAAATATCCTTCTGATGAAAATGACAAGACCGAGAGCAAAACCAACAAAGGAAAGCGCTATTCCTGAGTAACTGATTATCTGAACAGGAAATAATGATATATCTGTTATCATATCGAAGTACAGACTCAACAGATTTCTTATCCCATACTTTGATTTTCCCTGCTTTCGGCTGCCATGCTCAATTTCGATTTCGCAAAACTTCCCACCGATCAGAGATGTGAATGTTGGAATGTAGACGGATTTCCCTCCTGTTTCCAGGAGCTTTTCAATCACCCATTTTCGGTAACCTCTGAGCATGCACCCATAATCAGTAAATTCATGTGTACTGGCAACATTCAGTCTCGTAAAATATCGAATAGTAAAATGCATGAGAAATGACAGCATTTTTCTGAGTAATGAATCCTTACGTGTTTTTCTTTTTCCACCAACAATATCATATCCAGAGCAAAGCTGTTTGTAGATCCTCGGTAAATTTTCCGGACTATCCTGCATATCAGCGTCAAGCGTGATAACAAAATCACCCCGCGTATATTCAAACCCAGCCATAAGCGCATTGTGCTGTCCCACATTTCCTGCCAGCTTCAAACCCCGCACCTCCTTATTCTCTCTTGATAACTTCTCGATAATAGACCAGCTTCCATCATTGCTTCCGTCATCAACAAAGAGTATCTCGAATGGAATATTCTGCGACTGAAAATTTTTTTTAATCCCATCAAGGAGTTCTCCAATTATTTTTTCCTCATTGTAAATCGGAACAACAATTGAAACCATGCTTAACCTTTCCTTTTGCCCTGCAAAAAATAAACGATTATTTTAGTTATCGAGCATTCACCGTTCTGTATGCACCTGCAGACAGTATAGCATAATTACTTCATATTCTCAATCATTTTCTTGGCTTCCTGAAGGTTTGGTTGAATCCGAACAGCCTCCCTCAAGTGCTCGGTAGCTTTATCTGTCTTACCTTCTCTCAGGAAGACCAGCCCAAGATTGTAATGTGCTTCCGCGAAATCGTGTTTGATGATCACTGCTCGCAATAGATGCATGCGCGCTTCGCTAAGATTTTCTGCTGCAATAAAAGCAATTGCCAGATTGTAATGTATAAAAGGTTCTTCATCATTTAGCTGCACCGCTTTTTCATAGATTGAAATTGCTTCCTCATAATATCCCAATTTAAGATTCGAAAGTCCAAGAAGAGATAGAATTTTCCCGTCTTTTTTCTCCAATCTATGTGCCTTCTGGAGAAAAACAAGCGCGGAGTCATAGTGCTCCACTTTCACATACAAGCGCCCCAGATTGCCAAGGGCAACTGTATATCGCACCATTTTTTCTACTGCCTTTCTCTCATATGCAATTGCATCCTCGATCTGTCCTTTCCGTTCGCACAACAGTGAGAGATTATGATATGCCCGTGCATCTTGAGGGTTAATACTTATTTCAATAAGATATTCCTCTTCTGCCTGTTTTAGATTGTTCTCCTTAAAATAGATCGTACCAAGGTTCAGATGAAGCCGCGGAAAATGGTCATCTGCTTTGATGCCTTTTCTGTAGTATTCTTTTGCTTTATCAAGTTTTCCATGCTGTAAGTAAGCATTTCCAAAGTTGTAGGATTCCAGCGCATTATTTTCCATAGATACAGAATAGGGATCAATATTGGTTATTATAAGAAACGGAATGAAAGAGAAAATCCAGAGAAAAACGTCCCGCTTCCTGCGTAGATGACTTGTGAGCCAGAAAACAGAAGATGCTGAAAAAGGAATCAAAGATGCAATAAAAACCATTCGGTACCGTGAAGCAACGAAGAAGAGCGCTACGGAAAAACCAAACGAAATCACACAGAGCAGAGGAAGTAATACGGCTGTTTTCCTTTTATAGTTCAGAATTATTCCGGATATGGCTAATGAAAGAATGAGCG
Organism: uncultured bacterium; assembly: GCA_965369615.1. Taxonomy (GTDB): domain Bacteria; phylum Hydrothermota; class E44-bin80; order E44-bin80; family E44-bin80; genus SOKD01. Next base: position 3,622 of record CBDUQV010000186.1, read on the forward strand.
ACGATGGAAATGCAAAATACCACGTGCTCGAACCATAGAAGAAGAGTAAATTACGCAGCAGTAATGATTGCCGTACGAATCGGTATATATTTTGATTGTTGCTGATTTCCTTTCCATTCCACAAGATAAAACACTTTTTTATGAAAAGCTGTATGAATTGCCCTGTATGGTTTCTCACGAAATCAAACCCTTGGCCCGTCCAGTACCGCGAAACTTCGCTTGGTTTCAGTTCTCTGCTCGTCTGCATTTCAGCAATCGAATACTCATCCCAATCATTGCCATATCCAGGCAGGACTGCACTGATTCCATCGCTTTCAGGGTTGTTCCCAATGTAGAAGTTAACACCACCAGAGTAGTTAACAAGCACAAAATCCTTTCCTACGATATAATTGCGCACTCCCGTCGATAGAAGCAGAACGAAAACTCCACAGAGAAAAACAAGAGATAAGATGATCTTAGAACGAAGCGATATCTTTATCACACAAAAGTACACAAGAATGGCGGGAACGCACAGGAGCGCATTCGGGCGCACCAATATCAACAATGCCAGCACAACACCAACGCAAAACCATCTTCCCCATTTGAGTCCAGCGGTGAGCATAATATATAACGCTGCGAGAGCAAGTAAAACAGACAGTGATGTTCCGAGAATCTCCCCGGAGAAATAAATCAACGGACCTG
>CBDUQV010000187.1:0-4243 GCA_965369615.1 uncultured bacterium
AGCAGAACCGCCAATTGCAAAACGTGGGGCGAGAGATTGCATGCCGCCAAGCCGGTGTTCGAGTTTTACTGCAGCAAGTGAAATTCTGAAGTATGGTGAGCGATACTGTAATCCAATGTTGAAATCCCTTCCATCGAAATCGATCATCGGTCCGAATCCCTGGAAGAAGTCAAAGGCAGCACCCCAGAATAACCCGATTGCATCATTATGTTCTATATCACTATAGATATCGGAATTGAAGTACTTGCTTCTCGAACCGTAACCGACAAATCTTCCTCTGCCGATGCCAAGGTGATACTGACCCCAGGTGGCAAAGGTTTTGCTCATTACAAAGTAAACAGAGAACTGTTCACTGCATCTTCTTGGATAGGTTTCATCATCACCCCATCCGTTCCTTTGGTCTGCAACCTGCTCTTCATCGGGTTCGGTGTCTTCGAGTTTATCACCCCGTCCCACCTCTGTAATGAATCTGGAATACGTTAGATTCTGAATACCAAAAGCAATAGCAGGTACATTTTCTGTTTCACTTGTTAACAGATAAGTAAGATCGAGGACATAATCTCGAAAAGTGAACATTGACAGCGATGCCTCTGCCTTGTTGTAGAGTCCGTAAGAAATAGAGAAGTCCATATCTGCCGGTTTCTTCTCCCATATATTCTGAGTACCAATGGCAACAGAGCCATTCATGTTGAACTTCCATACCTTTGCAGGCAGAATGTATGCTGTGGGTATATCTATAAGACCGGTTGTCCTGTTAAATTCAGCATGTAATGAGCTCAATGCTAAAACAAAAACAATAAAAGTAAAACAACAAAGATACAAACGTTTCATACTGTTCCTCCCTTTTTTGATTTTCTTGTTTTACTCCTCTTTCCTTCTTTCTCATATCCATAATAGTAATAATAGCCTGAATAACTGCCATACAGGTGGTCCAAACGGCTGAAGCGCGCCTTATTGAGGACCGCTCCAAGAACTCTTCCTCCGACATGTTCAATAACGCTTTTTGCTTCGCGAATGGCATCCCGGCGTGTTTTCTTTGCTTCCACAATGAGGAGCACTCCATCTATGTTTCTGGAGATAACCACAGCATCTGCAACAATCATGACGGGGGGGGAGTCAAAAATAATAAAATCAAAACTCTTGCGAAGTTCTGTCATGATAGTTTCCATCTTTTTTGATTCGAGCAAATCAGTTGGGTTTGGCGGAATACTGCCTGATGTGATTACAAATAGGTTTTCAATGTTTGTTTTCCTAATAACTTTATCCAGAGTCATTTCAGATTTAATAATAAGGTCAGTAAGTCCTGGTTCAATTTTTAGTTGGAAAAATTTATGCAGCACCGGTTTTCTCAAGTCAGCATCAATCAAAATTGTCTTCAGTCCGCGCTGACTCATGGTGATACCAAGGTTTGATACAATAGTTGATTTACCTTCTTTTGCAATGGTGCTCGTGACGAGAAGATTTTTCAAGGGTGTATCGTGATTGAAGTACTGAAGATTGGTTCTGAGTGATCGGTATGCCTCTGAAATAGTTGAGTGTGGAGCATAATGTGTCAAGAGCAATTGCCGTATATCCGCAACTTTTCCGTTATCACCGTACTTGGAAACGAGCTCCCGGTGATTGATATTTGGTATAATGCCCAGTGTTGGCTCCCCAATGAACTCTTCTACGTCCTTTGGCTCCTTGATTGAGGTATCCAAATATTCTGTGAAAACAGTAAAAACAAGTCCAATACCAATACCGACAAGCAGGGCAAAAAGAATATTTTTCTTCTTATTGGGTCTTATTGGGGTTGAAGGGATAAATGCAGTATCAATAATTTTTACATTTCCGAGCTGTCCTGCTTCTGTGATTTTCGCTTCTTCATACTTCTCCATGAGCATTTCATATATATTATCGTTGATCTTGTATGAGCGTTCAAGCTGGGCAAGTTTCAATTCCTTCGATGGGAGTGTTGAGAATTGGTTTTCATAGCCGCTGCGGATTTTGCCGATTACTGTTTTCTTTGTTTCTAATGCGACAATTTCTACTTCCAGTTCTGATAGTTCTTCCATTATCTTTTGATTCATCGCAAGGAGGTCACCCTTTTCAGCATCGGATGCAATGAGTTTCTTAACCTCACTCCGAAGGCGTTGTTTTGTATCTTCTATGAGCGTTTTTATTTTCTTTATCCGCAGATGCTCATCATCAAGACCCTGGAGCAGGTAGTTCGTGTATTCTGTTTCGTGTTTTATGAGTTTTTCTCTCAAATTTACAATGATAGGGCTTTTTGTTTCCGTAATGTCTGTGAGCAAGTCCTTTTTGTTTTGGCGATACTTGTCCTTGAGAAAATCCAATCGTCTCTTTTTTGTCAGGAGTTCTGTATTTACCTCGTTATACTGTTTATCGAAGGTTGATAATTTTGCAAAGAGAGCTGCACCTTCGTTTGAAAGTGAAAAAACTTGCTTCTTCTCTTTGAAAATCCTGAGTGAGTCAGCAGATTCTTTCAGGTTATCTTCAACAATTTTCAATTGTTCCTCAAGAAACCTTCTCACTTCACTCACAGCACTTCTTGCGGTAAGCCGTGACTGTTCCAAAAGATTATCAGCAACTGCATTTGCAATAATTGCCGCTTCCTGAGGACTTGTTGAATGGACGAGTATCCTGATAATATCTGTACGTTCAACCGGTTTCACAATGATGTTGTATGCAAGGAAAATGATGGGAGATGGATTTTTGAAGATGGGAAGATCCTTATCGTTGTGTTGTTCTTTGATTTTGTCAACAACCAGCTTTAGATTGGTACGTGATTTGAGAATATGGGACTGATTTTGAATAAAGTTGTCACGTTCACCGGTGTACTCCCATGGAGAGAGAAAGCTTTCCTTTCCTTCGGGAGCTTGCTGGATTAAGATACTGGTTGTTGCCTCATATATTTGTGGTGAGAGCAACGTGTAGATAATGGTGAAGATGAGCGTTGCACCAATTGCAGTGCCTATGACGAGTTTTCTTCTCCAGAGCACCTTCAGGTACGCCAGGATATCAATATGCGTGTCCTTCTCTTCTTTTGTATAGTTATTCTGGTTCATTGTCCAAAAATTTGGTAGTAGATTGCGACAACCATGGTTACCTGGGTAATGAAACGAACAAAGTTGCTGAATGAATGGAACTTAGATGGCATAATTTCAATAATGTCACCGGGTTTCAATAGGGTCTTTTCCTTTTCCCCTCCAAGCATTGATTTTTTAAGGTTCACCGTGAAAAGAGAATCCTTTTCAACGCCCTTTCGTACTATTTTTATTCCAGAAAGATCAGCATGCTCCGTGGGTCCGCCTGCAAGTGAGATGAGTGTTGCAATGTCACTATTTTCCGGAAGAGAGTAGAGTCCCGAGCTTTTTACCTGACCCCATATCTGTACATTCATCAGGAGCTCATCTTCTTCTCCAAGATACACATAATACCCTGCAGATTGTGATTCTCCACCCGTTTTATTGTCAGCAAGAAGGTGCGGACTCAGTAAAATTGCAAACAGAATAACCAATAATGTATTTTTCATTGTCCAGTAGTAGTAAACCAAAGCATTGTATACTAATGTGTTGTGTTTGTCAAGGCAAAAATGTGAATTTTTACACAATTTTTTCCTTATTTTTCGAATGATTGTTCGTACAGTTGACAGAATAATTCATTTTATCCGCTTTCTTGTTTGTTTGCGTGTGATCATGGATTTGCAATCAAGAGAAAGAGCAGAGAGGATGGTAAGTTCAAAAAACGCTTGACTTTTTTGCACTTTGCTGGTATAGTAAATCAGCCCGTATTGGGGTGAAACAAGCGAAAAATGGGGGCGAAAGGTCTCGACAGTGGTATATGGGCTGATGGTTGCATGCCGAGGTGCCACAACCTCGTTAAAAGTGGCAAAAACCATAATTGGCACTAGCCAAGTAGCATTTGCTGCATAATGCGGCAAACATCTTCCTGGATCCTGTCTGTCGGGTCTGGAGAGGATGACGGATTGACAGACTGGTTCTTCTAATACACCCCGGTTAGGAGGATAAGATGTAAGGGGTTATACCTTAAGAAAATCCTGTTCGGAGGAGCTTCTTCTGGCGAATGCAAAATCCGAAAAAAGCATGTAGGAGCTGTCAGTTTAGTGCTTCTGGACGTGGGTTCGATTCCCACCGCCTCCATTAAGTCAGCAAAGAGCCAAGAGTAAATAGTAAATAGCAACGGAGAAATCAGTAAATAGCACATAGCAACGGCAAAGTCA
>CBDUQV010000188.1:0-4153 GCA_965369615.1 uncultured bacterium
CCTCGCTGATAAATACGAGTTTGTTCATTTCAATTGGAATACCGGTTCCCACACCGCCTTTTGTGAAGAACCATGTATCAAGTTTTTCTTGCCGATAGACGCAGCACATCTTCGGATGGTAAAGTGTATACACTGGAAGGTCATCTGCAATTATTTCTTGAAGATGGTCAACAAGTTCTTTTCTCGCTGTAACAATCATTGTCTTCTCTTGTGCTTTGAATGTGGAATCATAGTCGTCATTATGGAAGGTACTCGCAGGCCAGTCCGGTGCTTTCAATATCCGTGGATTTGATATTCCACCATGACCATTTATAGCGATGAAGAAATTACCTTCTTTAAGAATCGCATCCATTGTGCTCCAATCCATCACTTTCACACCTATTTCTATCCCGACCTCTTTCAATTGCGATTTTATAAGTTCTGCCTCCCTTGAATATTTGCCAATTGTTAACAACTCGAATTCAAGCTCTTCTCCCGTAGGATACTCCCTTATTCCATTGCTATTGGTGTCAGTGAAGTTCAACGAGTCGAATATTTCGTTACTCTTCGTTACATTGTGCTCATAGCCTGGAAGGTCAGGTTTATACCATTCTGTATCTGGATGAATTATGCCTGTGTTCGCTGATATGCCATAACCATGCACAACCTGTTCAATGATCTCTTTTCTATCTATACCGTATGCAAGTGCTTTTCTGAATGCAGTGATGTTGGTTGGATACTTTTCACAGTTGAAGATGACCTGCAGCACCCAGTAACTTGGACCCCACCGAACTCCAAAATCAGGATTGTTTTCAAAGCCAGATGCTGCTTCGGCACTTTGTCCCCAGAAACTGGTTTCATCTATGCCTCCGGTTGTTAATGCTGCCGCGGGATCGTTGACCGCCATAGAAATGAGTTTATCTATAACCGGTTTGCCCTTGAAATATTCTTTGTTTGCTTCCCACTCGTAACATCCCAGATTTTTATTGTATTCTACCAGTTTAAAAGGGCCTGTTCCTATAACTGCTTCATATCCAGTAAATTTACTTGGGTCTGATACGTCCTTCCAGATATGCTCAGGTATTATTGGAACATCTCCAGCGATATCCGCCAGGAACGGTGCAAAAGGCTTGGTAAGGTGTATAACAACTGTATAATCATCCACAATATCTGCATGGTCTATGTAGTCTAAGGACTGGAACCACTTAAAAGCAATCTTTTGCTTTTTTGTGTAATCAAAAGTGAACGTCACATCTTTTGCGGTAAACAGTTCTCCATCGTGCCATTTCACTCCCTCATGGAGATGGAATGTCCATGTCTTGCCATCACCGGACATCTCCCAACTGTCTGCAAGCCAGGGTATTACAACACCGTTTTGGTCCTTCCAGGTCAGCGTATCGAATCCAAAGCTCATTCTTATGTAACCCGGTCCCCTCGGATAGAATCCAAATGGGGAAGGATAGCCCCAATCACCTGAGGGAGCACCAACTCCAACCTTTACGACTTTTTCTTCCGCCACAACTGCCGCTCCACTGAAAGCGCAGCACAAAAGTATCGCCAGACAAAATATAGTTATAATTTTCTTCATTTTCTTTTTATTTGGCTCCAATATCATTTTTTACTCCCTCCAACATCTTTAATTCCTGTCCCATTCATCTCGTAATACTTGGCACCTGCGCAAGGAATGCAGGCGGGCTTGCCATCTCTCTCCTCTATGCGAGTTGCCATGACCTTTTCACCGCAAAATGCGCATTTCGTTGACGAGAATATTGGGGCATACTCAGGTAACCGTATCGTTTTGTGTTCAATTCTAAACATTTCATTCTCTGGCACCTCCAGCATCTCGAGGGACATCTCTGTGAACAACTGCATTAACCTTCTCATTTCCTCTTCTGTTGCTTCTTCTCTTTGGACAACAATTTTATCAAACAATGAGTTCGCATCGGGATATTTTTCTGCGGTAGAGTCATCAAAATCAGAATTAAGTGCGATTCTTACCGCCGTTCCATCTCTTCTCGCTACGGTTACTGCTGTTTTTCCATAATCTCTGAATATAAGACCGTTGTTTCCGAAAGTACAGCCAGTTACGAGTTGAATGCCATCACTGAAGCAGTTATTGGTCTCGACAATTGCTACGACTTCTTCCATGCCTGTATTTCTTATCCCTAATTCGCGCATGGCAATATAGCCCGCCTTGACACCGTATGCTGAATAGCTGCAGAAATGCCCGTGCAATTCACCGCTTTTCTCAAGCAATCCTTTTAAGTCCCCCTTTTCTATTAATTCTTCTATGTCTTTCCTAAAGGGATTCTTTTCACTTTGCCCTTTCATTTTTCACCTCTTTTTTGTCCCTTCATGAGTTCTAACCTTGCAAGGGGTGAAGAACTCTCTATCCTCTTTTGCCATTGATTTTGCAAGCAATGCCGCTATTGTGCTTTTTCCACTTCCTCCTTTTCCGCATATCAATATTTTCATTTTTACAGGAAATATAACTTTACGACCTCTATTACCTGCCCTTTTGTTATTCTACCATCGAAGTAGTCCTGAATAGCGTCAATCACTTCGCTTTTGTCTATTATGCCATCCTCGCTGGCGTCATATCTCCATGCATCAAACAGGAATATAAGTTTATTCTGTGGAAGAGGAATGCTTCCAGCTATGGCATCTTTTGTATAGAACCACGTATCAAGCTTGTCCGGATTATAGACACACCACATCTTTGGATGGTAAAGTGCATACACAGGAAGATCCTCTGCAATAATCGTTTGCAGGTCGTCCACGAGTTCCTTTCGGTCATCCTCATTCATTGTCCTTTCTTGTTGTTTGTATATCTCGTAATACATTTCACTACGGCTTGTTCCCCTAGCTATCGGTTCCAATACACGGGGATTTACTATCCCTCCATAACCATTTATTGCAAAATCGAAGTTACTACTTCGAATCCTCGAGTCCAACTCCATCCGACTCACTGATTTCACCTCTATCTCGATCCCCAGATCCTTTAAATCCCTCTGTATGGACTCCGCTTCATCTACATATTTCTCACTTGTAATCAGCGTGAATTTGAGATTTTTGTTTTTTCCTTCTTCATCTCTATCTCTTATCCCATCACTGTTGGTGTCCGTGAAGTTCAACACATCGAGCATTTCATTAGCCTTCGTGGGATCGTACTCATAATCTGGAAGCCCATCCTTATACCACGTTGAATCCGGATGCATTATGCCCGTATTTGCGAGGATCGAACCGTCATGCGTCTCCGTTTGAACAATATCTATTCTGTTTATACCATAAGCAATTGCCCTTCTGAAATCCGTGATATTCATCGGACACTTAGTGACGCTGAAGTAGAAATTGAGCACCCACCAGCTCGGACCTTCTTTTATCTCGAAATCAGGATTGTCTTCAAATTCTTCAACCACAACTATCTCTTTTCCCAAGAAGACTGCTGCATCTATATCTCCCGCCTTCAACGCAAGTGCAGGGTCACTTACCTTCAGCGAGATAAGTTTATCAATAATTGGTCTTCCCTTGAAGCACTTCTCATTCGCCTCATATTCGTAATAGCACTGCGTACCATCGTACTCTACAAGCTTTAACGGTCCTGTCCCTATAACAGCATCATCTCCCCGAAATGTATCTGGATTGCGGACATCCTTCCATATATGCTCCGGAATCATCGGTACGCATCCCGCAACATCATCTATAAATGTCGGTCTTGATTCCTTAAGGTGTATCCTAACTGTATACGGATCAAGAACCTCCACATGGTCTATCTCTCCCGCGTTATAGTAGTACCACCTTTGCCGATGCTCCTTCGTGTAATCAAACGTGAACTTCACGTCATCTGCTGTAAATGGCACACCATCACTCCATTTCACGCCTCTGTGCAGGTAAAAAGTCCATGTCCTGGCATCATATGAGCTACTCCAACTGTCTGCAAGCCAGGGTATTACTCCATGTTTGTCTTTCCAGGTCAGCGTATCGAAGATAAAGCTCATTCTGATATAACCCGGTCCTCGTGGAAAGAGTGCAAATGGCGTAGGATACCAATAGTCCTGATCTCCCTCTATCTTAACTACCTTTTCACTCTTCGCAGCCACTATCTCTCCTTCTGCTGATGCCATTCCACTGAACGCACTGCACAAGAGTATTGCTAAACTCAATACAGCTATAA
>CBDUQV010000189.1:0-4149 GCA_965369615.1 uncultured bacterium
CGTGGTGAGGAATTTCAGTGTGAATCAGTGGCTAAAACAGCGGTAAATAGTAAATAGCAAAGAGTAAAAAGGCAACCTCTTGGCTGCATCTGTTATTTTGCTTTGGAGGGTGGTTGGGTGATTACAGTGATAATCAGTGATAATCTGTGGCTAATACAGCAGTAAATAGCAAAGAGTAAAGAGTAAAAAGGCAGCCTTTCGGCTGCCTTTATTATTTTGCTTCTGAGGGTGGTTGGGTAATTACCGTGATAATCAGTGTTAATCTGTGGCTAAGTCGTTGCGTAAACACTCACGCGTTTCTTGTTCTTTCCAAACTTCTCAAATTTCACGATTCCGGTAATGAGGGCAAATAAAGTATCATCCTTTCCTTTACCCACATTATTCCCGGGGTGTACTCGTGTGCCCCTCTGCCTGACAATGATTGTTCCGGCATTGATGAGCTGACCTGAGAATCTCTTGACACCGAGAAATTTCGGCTTGCTGTCTCTGCCGTTCCGAGAAGAGCCCACACCTTTTTTATGTGCCATTGTATTCCTCCACTATTCTTTAAAAATTATTTCCGCAATCAGTCTTTCGAATTACTGGAATCAGAAGTTTTCGATTCCTTCTTCGGAGGTTGCTGAGTTTTCTTTGCGCGAACTGGTTTTACAGTGATTTTCTTTACCAGTACTTCCGTATACGATTGGCGGTGTCCTTTGGTCCGTTTATAATCTTTCCTTCGTTTGAATTTGAATGAAATAACCTTTGGATACCTTCCCTGAGAAATAACTTCTCCATCGGCATAGTATCCTTTGAGATAGGGTTTTCCATATTCTGATTTTTTTCCATTGATTACAGCAAGGACCTTGCCGAATTTTATCTTGTCGCCAGGCTTCTTGTCAACATAAGGAATCTTAAACTTCTCGTTTTCCTGTACCGAATACTGAAATCCGCCTGTTTCGATCACTGCTTTCATCGTTACTCCTTCACTTCTCAGATTTTTACCATTATACAGATTTTTTTACAAATTACAAGACTTTTATTCAATAATCTCTGATTTTTTAATACTTTTCTGTGATACTGTCTTGCCTTTAGTTGCTACCATCTTCTATGGGTGCTGGAGATTCAGTTCCTTCAATTGGCTTTTCCGGTGCCGTTTCTGTTGGAAGCAAGTCTCTTCTGAGCTTCTCTTCAATGTCGCCCTGTCTTGTTCTGAATCGTGGCGAAATTGCAAGCATTATTGATGAGACCATAAAGAGAATTGCCAGCACTGCAGTCATCCGCGATAGGAATGGAGCAGCACCCCCGGAGCCAAAGACACTTTGACCACCGCCAAAAACAGGCGATAGCCCTGCACCTTTAGCTTGCTGCAAGAGAACAATAAGGATAAGTAAGACAGAGATGATAACATGTATCGGCAAAAGAATTGCAAACATAAATTCCTCCTATGAGAGGTTGGATGCAGTCTCGATGATTCCAACAAAGTTCTGGGCATCAAGGCTTGCTCCACCAACGAGCGAGCCATCAATATCCGGTTGCGACAAGAGTGTTTCAGCGTTTGCTGGTTTTACACTGCCTCCATAAAGTATCCTGAGTGCGGTTTCGTCTATTCCAAAATCTGTTCTTACCATGGTACGGATAAAGCTGTGTATTTTGTTCGCTTCTTCTGGTTGTGCTGTTTTGCCGGTGCCAATTGCCCAGATTGGTTCATATGCAAAAATTATTTTCTCTGTATTAACCTGGTTTTCAAGCGCTCCCTGGATTTCTCTCCTTATAATCTGCTCAGTTTCACCTTTCTCTCTCTCTTCGAGTGTTTCACCGACGCAGACAATAGGGATAAGCCCGAACTCCAATGCTTTTTTTATTTTCTTATTTACATCAGAATCGGTTTCATTAAAGAGCTTTCTTCTTTCGGAATGCCCGATGATAATGTAATCGCATCCAAGAGAAATAAGGAATGAACCTGAAATCTCTCCTGTAAAAGCTCCTTTTTCCTCATAGTGCATATTCTGGGCACCGAGCTTCACGTTTGAATCTTTTATTATGGTATGAACGGATGCGAGTGCTGTTGATGGAGGGCAGATTACTATGTCAACGTTCTCGATTCCTTGCGCTTTGAGTACAATTTTCTGCGCAAGATCGGTGGCTTCATTGTTGTTTTTATTCATCTTCCAGTTTCCGGCAATGAAATATTTTCTCAAGTATTCTCCTTGTCCGAAAGTGAAACAATTCCAGGAAGTTCTTTCCCTGCTATGAATTCAAGTGAGGCACCACCTCCGGTCGAAATATGTGTGAAAGATTTCCGGAGTCCCATCTGATTGACAGCCGAAACACTATCTCCTCCACCAACAACTGCGATTGCGCCTTTTCGCGTTGTCAGAGCTATGGTTCGGGCAATATCCAGTGTTCCATGGCTGAATTTCTCTATTTCAAACACGCCCATAGGGCCATTCCAGAAGATTGTCTGTGCTGTGAGAAGCGCATGAGTAAATATTCTCATTGTCATGGGTCCAATATCTACACCAATTCGATCTTCAGGGATATTCTCACGATTAACAATTTCCGTTTGGGCATCTTCTGAAATTTCGGTAGCAACTAAAAAATCATTGGGGAGTAAGAAGTTTGTATTTTGCTCTATTGCATACTTACAGATTTTCTTTGCTTCATCGATCTTCGAATCATCAACGAGGGATTTGCCAACACTCGCTCCCTGGGCTTTGAGAAATGTAAATGCCATTGCGCCGCCAATGAGAATCGTATCAACTCTTGGAATGAGATTCATAATGATATCGATCTTGCCCGATATCTTTGCTCCTCCAAGAACTGCAATGAATGGTTTGTTAGGATTTTCCGCTACATAACCGAGCCACCGCATTTCTTTTTTTATCAAAAAGCCCATTGCCCTCTGTTCAAAGTACCTGGTTATCCCCGATACTGAACTGTGTGCCCGGTGTGCAGTTCCAAAGGCATCGTTAACATAGACATCACCAAGAAGGGAGAGCTGCCTGCTAAAATCAGGATCATTTTTCTTTTCTCCAGGATCGAATCGAAGATTTTCAAGAAGAAGGATCTGTCCGGTTTTTAGGTTATTGCTCATTTCGATACTATCACTGCCTACACTGTTCCGGGCAAAAATGACTTCAGTTGAAAGAAGCTCTTCCATTCGCTTCCTAACGGGTTTCAAGGAGAGCTCTTCTATAACCGTCCCTTTTGGTCTTCCAAGATGGGATGCAAGAACGGGTTTTCCACCTTTTTCGAGGATGTGCCTTATTGTGGGGAGAGCGGATACCATCCTGTAATCATCCGTTATAGTGCAGTTACTGTCAAGAGGCACATTAAGGTCTAACCTGGTGAAGACCCTTTTGTCCTTTAGTTCAATATCAGTAATCTTCAGTTTATTGAGTTTCACTATAGCTTTTCGCCCACGTATTTAATAAGGTCAACAATCCGCGAAGCATAGCCCCATTCATTATCATACCAACCTAAGAGCTTAATAAAGTTATTCTTTAAAATCTTTGTTTCTAAAGAGTCAAAGATCAAAGAGTGCGGATTTCCGATTAGGTCTACCGATACGAGTGGTGCATCAGAGTATTCTATAAGTCCTTTGAATTTTTCTTCACTTGCTTTTTTGAACTTTTCATTTATCTCCTCAACTGTTGCATTCTTTTCAAGAATGCATACAAAATCGACCAGGGAAGCGTTGATAACGGGAACCCTGATTGCAATAGCATCGAGTTTCCCGGCAAGCTCGGGCATGACAATCTCTATTGCCTTGGCTGCGCCTGTTGTTGTAGGAATAATTGAATGTGCCGCTGCCCTTCCCCTTCTCATTGCCTTATGTGGAGTATCTATCAATCTCTGATCATTTGTGTAGGCATGAACGGTAGTCATAAACCCTCTCTGCAAACCATAATTATCATTCAACAATTTCACCATTGGTGCAAAGCAATTTGTTGTACAGGAAGCATTTGAGATGACATGGTGTTTCTCGGGATTGTACTGCTCCTCATTTATCCCCAGAACACAGGTAAAGTCTGGTGGCTCACCCTTTCCAGGTGCAGTAAGGATCACCTTTTTTGCACCTGCTTCGAGGTGCATCGCTGCTTTTTCCCTGCTTCTGAAGATACCTACCGCTTCTATGATTATGTCAACACCAAGATCTTTCCAAGG
>CBDUQV010000190.1:0-4106 GCA_965369615.1 uncultured bacterium
ACTTCATTAATGCTCATTTTCCTTTCGAGTGTTTCTGTTCTTTTCTCAAGCATCTTTTTGTCTTCAATAAGAACGGTGAGTTTCTCCTCGATTTTTCCAGTATCGCCCTTGAGAAGTTGAGCTATTTTTTGTTCTGTTTCTTCGAGTCTCTTAAAGTAGTGTAAGGCGTTCCTACCCGTAAGTGCTTCTATCCGCCTGATACCGCTTGCAATAGATGATTCGCTTAGAATTGTGAGAAGACCAATTTCACCAGTTCTTTGAATGTGTGTTCCACCACACAGTTCCATTGAGATGTCGCCGATCTTGAGAACACGAACGGTATCCTTGTACTTCTCATCGAAAAGGGCAAGAGCACCTTTTTCCTTTGCTTCATCGAATGATGTTGTGAATGTTTCTACGGGGATGTTTGAGAATATTATTTCGTTGATACGCTTTTCGATGTGATTGAGTTCATCCTTTGAAACTGCTGAGAAATGGGTGAAATCAAACCTGAGTTTGTCAGGGGAGACAAGGGAGCCTTCCTGGTGAACATGTTTTCCAAGGATTTCCCGCAAAGCCGACTGCAACAGATGTGTTGCCGTATGATTTCTTGCTATGTCCATACGTCTTTCCGTGTTAACCGTTGCTGTAACCTTCATTCCTTTTTCTGGATTACCCTGCAAAACCTTTCCAATATGGATCGGACCATGCGGGGATGGTTGCGTGTCAATGACATCGATCGTTATCTCATTGTTTACTATGGTACCGGTATCGCCGACCTGACCTCCCTTCTCGGAGTAGAACGGTGTTTCCTCAAGGAGTATGCCGAGGTTTCCATCGAGAGCTTTTGTTGCAAGGATAGTTGTTTCACTACAAAGTGCCTCGTTTCCGATGAAATGAGACTCTTTGTTCACCGATTTTTCAAATACATCGGTGTCCGTAAACTTTGTAGCAGTTTTCCCTCGCTTTCTTTGCTTTTCCATTTCAGATTCATACCCTTCTTTATCAAGAGATAATCCTTTTTCGGTTGCCATCTCTTCGGTGAGTTCAACAGGAAAGCCAAAGGTATCGTAGAGTTTAAAGATATAGCTGCCCGGGATGGTTTTACTTTTCTCTTTTACGAGCTTTTCTATCATCTCATTGAATATGGAAAATCCTGATTCAAGCGTATTGAAGAAACGTTCTTCTTCAGATTTAATGACCAGGGATGTGTGCTCAGCTTTTGCCTTGATTTCAGGGTATGCTTCTGACATCCGATCAACTACGGTTCCTACAAGTGTGTAGAGAAATGGTTCTTCATATCCAAGTTTTTTGCCTTCGACAACAGCTCGCCTGAGAAGTCTTCGAACAACATATCCCTTCTCTTCATTTGAAGGAACGATGCCTTCTGTAATAGCAAAGGTAAGTGCCCGCAGGTGGTCGGCAATTATTTTCTTTGATATTTCCTTATTCCCTTTCGTAATAGACTTAATAATGGGTAAAAAAAGATCCGTATCGAAAATGGTCTTTTTATCCGTGCAGACCATTAATGTCCTCTCAAGTCCCATACCGGTATCGATTCCACGATTTTTTAGCGGTTTATCTGTTCCATTTACCTGACGGTCAAATTGCGGAAACACAATATTCCAGATTTCTACGTACCGGTCGCACTCATTTTCAATCGTGCAGCCATCGTCGATTCTTCCAAACTTCTCACCGAGGTCAAAGAAAATTTCGGATGAAGGACCACATGCTCCTGTCTTGCCAGCCGGTCCCCAGAAGTTTGATTTTTCACTGAGACGAAATATCTTCTCATCGGGAAGCCCGATTCTCTTTTTCCATATTTCGTATGCCTCTTTGTCTTTTTTGTAAACAGTTACGGATAATTTATCGATAGGGAGGTTTAAAACATCACATACGAATTCCCAACCCCATTCTATTGCTTTCTTTTTAAAATAATCGCCAAAGGAGAAATTTCCAAGCATCTCAAAAAATGTATTATGAAACGGGGTTTTCCCGACCTTATCAAGATCACTCAGTCGAAAGCACTTTTGAACGCTGCAAGCCCTTGCATAGCGTAAGGGAATTATACCGGTCCAGTATGGTTTGAACTGTACCATTCCCGCACTGGTAAAAAGGAGTGTTGGATCATCTTTAATAACAAGGGGGGCACTTTTAACAACAGTGTGCTCCTTATCTTCAAAAAATTCTAAAAAAACCTTCCTTAATTCTTCCGACGTCATTTTTTATCTTTTCTTCTTACATCTTTTTACTTTTCTGCACCGTTGCGAAGCAACCAATCTCCGTTCTGACCTTGTGAAGAACTCCAACCGTTGCATAGCAACCAGTACCGTTCCGAAGGAACTATTCTTCTTTTAATGTGTCCTTTCTCCTATCGTCCTTCAACAAGATATTTACCGGGAGAAGGGATAGAAAAGTGTATAGTATCTCCGTTTTTCAGAAGCGTGTTTGCTTCAGGTGGTTTCCCGTTAATGGCAAAACCAAGACAGCCAGGCGGGAACCTTTTTTGCATTTCCGGATAGCTTTCAAGAACAGAAGTTAGTATAAAAAAGAAAGGTACTCTATTTGAAATAATACACTCTTCACTCTCTTTGTCGGTAATGAGTTGCAGCGTTTTGTCGTACGTTATAGTGATTTTCTGCTCGCTTAACAGGTCCTTCATTGTGGCTACGAATATAGACTATTCAGCATCAAATTACAAGCACTTTTTAGGATTTATGATATAATTAAATCGCTAATCCTTGCTTACATTGATTTGAATAAATTTCAATGATTGGAATTGCCTAAAATGCAGAAAACATCACCCATAAAAAAGCCTACCACATGATACGCGTAATCTCAAACAATTCTTGTAATCAACGTGCTATTTCTTTTTTATAATCCTATAGACGATTTCGCCCTTTTTAATCATCCCAAGTTTTTGCCTGGCTATCTTTTCAATGGTAAAGAGGTCAGTCTTCAAGCTTTTGCATTTTTTTGTGAGTATAACTTTTTCTGCCATAAATCGATCCGTTTTTGTTTCAATTTTCTTTATTTTTGTATAGAGGGAGATAATTTTGATAAGACCGTATGGTCCCCCAAGAAACAGATAGAGGAATAATATAAGGAATGCAATGAATGTTAAACGATACAGCAATCGTTTGAATTTTGAACCTTTTTTCTTCCTTCTGAGTTTCCTGTAATAATAGTTTCTATTTGTAAATTGCATCATCTATTTGTAAAGTCAAATCTGTCCAATGTCAAGAAAATTTTCTTTATCGAATTATGGATACCTTTTTTGTCTCTGTTTTTTCTCCCATCTGCAATCTAACAAAATAAATACCTGATGGGACATTCCTCCCATTCCATAAGATTGTATGTTCGCCCTCTTTGAGGTTTTCTTGAAGTAGTGTGGCTATTTTCCTGCCAGTGTGACTGTATATAGAGATTTTCGCGTTGGTTTGCTTATTAATGCTTAAATTGATATGAACAGATTTTGCTGAAATAGTTGGGAAAACGTTAAGGGAGAAGCCATCATTGCACACACAGGTTTCTGAAACTCCACTGGTTAGGTCGACAAATGAGGCATCATCTACACAAATAAGTGCACTATCGGTGAAACCGCTTACATCATATAGCCTCACTTCTACATGAGCAGTTTCAGCCGCTGCTGGTGCACTATCTGGTCCTGCGATTAATTCTTGCCAGCCTGTAGAGTCAACACTATAACTACTCCAGAAACTGCTAATCCATCCACCGCTTCCATCAAACCACCGTATGTACAGCCTTGCTCTTATAAATGGGTCGTTATCAAAAAAATATAATGTGCCTTCATATTCGTTTCCTGGATTAATAGGTGTAACATATTGTGTGAACCTTTGTGTATATGAAGAATCTCGAAGAATCAATTTTGCACTGTATGAGCCAGAGTGCACGGTTCCAGATTCCCGAAACAGGTCGTATCCAGTTGTTTCTTTATCCCAGTAATGAGCTGAATCACCTGTCCAGTCTTCGAACCCGGGATTTTGAAGAAGATTCTGTCCCCAGACAAAGGTGGCTGAAAGGAAAAAAATAACAACAAAGAATGAAATTAAAAAGTGTTTCATAAAACCTCCTCCAAAAGTTCTGGGTTTTCTGTTATGTTACCT
>CBDUQV010000191.1:0-4080 GCA_965369615.1 uncultured bacterium
CTTTGCGAATAAGAATCCAGGAGAGAAGAAGTATGACAAAAATTACTTTCGTAAGAATGAAATCATTGTAAATTATAAGAAAGGTATTGAAAGAGGAAGGATTGAAGAGATAGCAGGAGAAATGAGAACAGAAATTGTTTACCGGAGTTACCACGCTACTTTTATCACGGTCCGTTTTGAGAAGCATGAGAAAATGTGGGAACTCATCAAACTTTTCGAGCAGTATCCGGAAATTAGGTTTGCCGAACCAAATGCCATCGCGCATATCCTCTGGACCCCGAATGATCCTCATTTTCAGTACCAGTGGAATTTTGACGCAACGCATATCAATATGCCGCTTGCATGGGATATTGAGCGGGGAGGGGATTCTTCGGTTATTGTTTCAATTCTTGATACGGGAATTGCATATGAGGATTACCTCATTCCGTCCTATGAGGTTGATTCTGTTTCCTCGCAGGACGGTTACTACCACCAGTCACCTGATCTATCGATGACAAACTTTGTGAGCGGGTATGATGAAATTAATGCTGATACACATCCGAATGACATGCATGGTCATGGAACACATGTGTGCGGAACGATTGCTCAGAGCACGAACAATGCTAAGGGTGTTGCTGGTATGGCATTCAATGTTTCGATTATGCCCGTAAGGGTACTCAATTCTACAGGCTCAGGACCATGTGACAGGATCTCGGACGGTATTTACTATGCATATCAGAATGGCGCTGATGTCCTTTCGATGAGCCTTGGTGGAGCTCCTGGAGATAGTACTGGTTTTGGTACGGTTCATCAGGCAATTATCGATGCTACCAATGCAGGTGCAATTGTGATTGCTGCTACAGGAAATTCAGGCGATGGCGAATTGAGTTATCCTGCAGGATTTCCGGAGTGCATTGCCGTTGGTGCAACTGATATTGATAAGGGCTTGGCTCCTTATTCACAATGGGGTGATGGTATCGATGTTGTTGCACCTGGTGGAGACCTAAATGATACCATTCCAGGCACGTCATTTGCCGCAGGAATACTGCAATCAACATTCTACGATTTAAATGATGGAATCAATCTTGCGACGGTTGATAGCTTCTGTTATATGTTCTTACAGGGAACCTCAATGGCAACGCCACATGTTTCTGCGCTCGCCGCACTTTTAATTTCCCACGGCATAACAGATCCCTCTGCGGTCAAACAGGCAATATACTCTACATGTACGGATATTGGCTCACCAGGATACGATACATACTTTGGATACGGGCTGATAAACCCCCCAATTGCTCTGGGAGCCGATCCATTATTCACATCATTACCCATTTTGCAGAATCCCTATTCACAGCAGTTTATTGATATCTGGGTTGTTGCGGAGAGACCTCTCGTGAACGACCTACCTGATACCTGTCTTGTGAGCCTGGGAGGAACTGATACGTACCTGAATTTCGAGAAGATTGATGTACAGACCTACAGAACCGACTTCTTTTTCAATGAATCCGGCACAGCATCATTGTATGTATCGGCGAGAGATTCATCCTCTACCCGCGGAATAATAACAAGACAATTTTCGATATCTGAGGTGCCCGGCTCGCAGGGAGGAGATGCCGAAAGTGTTGATAAGGAATTCAGGATATCTATTCCTGAGGATACCTACAGCTATTCATACTGGATTGTCATTACCGATGAACAACCCTGTACAGATGAATCAATCCCATATTCTGAAATTTCAAGAATATACCATTGTGGTCCTGAGGGAAACTCTATTCATTCAAATGCGGTCATACGGTTCAAATTCGACACAGATATCCTGAGTGATGCAAACTTGAGCGATATCGGTATCTACAGAAAAAGAGGGAGTACTCCTGAATATGTGAAGACTGAAATTGATGTTCAGAATGGTTATGCCTATGCAACAGTGAATGAGTTTGGCGCCTATGTTCTCATCCACTGGCAGGGCGCGGGTATGAGTAAAGCAATTGGCATGCATACCCTGTCATTAAACTGCTATCCCGTTCCAGTTTCAAACAAGGTTTTCTTCAGCTATAGTGTACCATTTACAGCATCAATTGACATAGGACTGTACGATGTCTCGGGAAGAAAAATAGCAGCAATTGAACACAATTCATTGAAAACATATGGCGTCTATACAGGTTCATGCAAACTTACTGATATGCCACTTTCATCCGGGGTCTATTTCCTAAAAGTTGTTGCGCGAAACAGTAAGAGCATTCTTGAGAACAGTAAGAAGATAATTTTTGTTCGGTAATACAATCGCGTGGAGGATAGTATGAAAAAAAGTTTTGTGCTGGTAATACTGTTGCTGTGTATCATATGGACGGGTTGTCCCGATTTTCCACGAATAGGGCCCGCAAGCGTGGAACGCGCTTGGACCTATTATGAGGATGGAGAATACGACAAGGCAATTTTGGAATTCGAGGACGTCATCGAGGACGAACCGGATAATGCCGAAGCGTACAATGGACTCGGTTGGTGCCATGGGAAGATATGCTCGCTCTCAACGGCGGTCACTAACTACAATGAGGCGCTCAATAAACAGAGCTCGCTCATAGATCCGTATGCCGGGCTTGCTTTTGCGTATTCAGACCTCCCTGATGACGCATATGCAATCATCTCGGCGACAACACTCATCCAGAAAGATTCACTCTATTTTTTTGGACATGATCATGATATAACCTGGCATGATGTTCGCATTATAAAGGCAAAATCACTCTGCAACCTGGGAGATTTTGCTTCAGCTCTATCGGAAGTAATTGTTCTCAATCCTTCATTTTCCTGTAATGTTACTACACCAGAGGGAAGAGAAGCGCTGTTGAACGAAATCGAAAGATTGAGAGGCATTCTCTGATCAACTATCAGAATCTTATACTCAAACTTGAAAAATTCTGGTCTGACTATGGATGCATTCTTATGCAGCCATATAACAGTGAAGTTGGCGCTGGAACATTCAATCCTGCCACATTCATTAAAGTGCTTGAGGATAAACCATACAAAACGGCATACGTTGAAATAACCAAACGACCAAAAGATGGGAGATATGCTGAGAATCCGAACAGGCTTCAACAATTCTATCAATTTCAGGTCGTACTCCAGCCTTCTCCTGATAATGTCATTGAAACCTTCCTGGAAAGTCTTTCATTTCTCGGCATCAGAATGAAACAGCACGACCTCAGGTTTGTAGAAGACGACTGGGAATCACCAACTCTTGGCGCATGGGGTTTGGGATGGGAAGTATGGCTTGATGGACTTGAAATCACGCAATTCACTTACTTTCAGCAAGTTGGAAATTTAAATCTCAATCTAATTCCTGCTGAAATAACGTATGGACTTGACAGAATTGCGATGTTTATTCAGAAAAAGAACTCAGTATTTGACCTTCTGTGGGCTCCAGGAGTGTCCTGGAGAGATGTTTACCGGGAGAATGAGTATCAATTCTCACGATATAATTTTGATGAAGCCAATGTTTCTCTGTACCGTAGAAATTTTGATGATTTCAGGAAGGAAGCGGAGCGCCTCCTGCAAAAAGGTCTTATTTATCCTGCTTACTATCACGTAATTAAATGTTCCCATATTTTCAACATACTTGACGCTCGTGGTGCCATAAGTGTTATGGAGCGAAAGTCCTATATAGCCGCGGTGAGGAGACTTGCAAAAAAGGTTGCTGAGAAGATACAGGAAAAAAAGGGGAAAGATGATACATGAAATCTGACCTTTTAATTGAGATAGGTGTTGAAGAAATTCCTGCTTCATACTTGAAGCCGGCTACAGAAGAATTTTGCAAGAAACTCATCTCCCTCTTTCATGAAAGAAATATTCCCTGTGATGGTTATGAGGTGTTTTTCACTCCAAGAAGAATCGCTGTTCTCTGCATGAATGTAGCTGAATATGAAAAGGTTACAACGAAAAATGTTTTTGGTCCTCCTGCAGAAATGGCATTTGACCGTAAAGGAAAACCAACACCAGCCGCAACTGGATTTGCAAAATCATTTTCTAAAAATGCGAAGGACCTAAAAATTGGAATACGGAAAGAAAAAAAAGTTTGTTATCTTGAGTTACGAGAGAAACCAGAGCTAACAA
>CBDUQV010000192.1:0-4034 GCA_965369615.1 uncultured bacterium
TGCTATGGAGAAAAGCAGTATCATTACAGGCAAGGTATGGGTTATCAAAGATGAACACGGTAACGCGATAGAGAGCATAGACACCGATCAGATATTCCACAATAAGTATCTCACCATCACTGAAAAAGAAAAAATGAAGGATTATGCATTCAGCAATCTTGATGGATGGACAGACTTCCCTTTGAAAGCACGCAAGGGCGACATTCTTGTTGTTGGCAAGAACTTTGGAGCAGGTTCATCAAGACAGCAGGCAGTTGATTGCTTCAGTGCGCTCGGTATACAGGCGATAATTGGGGAATCATTTGGTGCGATCTACAAAAGAAATGCAATAAATTCCGGATATCCCATTATCGAATGTGCAGGCATAATCCAGAAGTTAAATACAGAAGATGAAATAAAAATTGATTTTCTTAAAGGCGAAATACAGATATTAGAATCCGATGCAACAGTTCTCTGTAAACCATTCTCTAAAATTCAATGGGAAATATATAAATCAGAGGGATTGTTCAATATTAGCCCAAAGTGATTTGAACGATCGAAACGATTCAGACCAAGATGATGAGTAGTCATATCATTGGCATCGATGTTGGTGGGACCAATATTAAAGCAGGACTGTTCAATGGTGATGGCGATATTATTGAATGGAAAAAAACACCATCACTAATCCGCAAGGGAAAGCAAGCATTCCTTGAAAAGATTTCCCGAATAGTAACCAATTTCAAAAAGAAAACTTCATCCATCCATCCAATTCTTGGCATTGTTGTTCCTGGTATAATCGATAAAAAGAGAGAATGCGTTATTCACTCGCCCAATCTGCCTGGCTGGGACAATTTTCCCATTAAGCAATTTCTTACAGAAAAGCTTTCAATGGACATTAAGCTTGAAAATGATGCAAACGGTGCTGCACTTGGCGAATTATGGAAAGGAGCAGGAAAGGACTTAAGAACTTTTATGTTGCTTACGCTCGGAACGGGACTCGGGAGTTGTCTGATTCTTAACAAAAAACTATGGACTGGCGAGAACGGAAAGGCTGCTGAAATTGGACACACAAAGATTGTACCCAATGGAATACGATGTGATTGCGGAGGAAAAGGATGTCTTGAGAAATACTTTTCCAGTTCTGCCATAGAAAGAATTGCAAAAAGCGCACTCAAATTAGAAAAAAAAACAGAACTCAACGGGCAACCCCTTACACCTAAAACAATATACGAAGCCGCCAGGAATGGCGATACTGTCGCTTTGGAAATCTACAGGGAAATTTCACGATATTTAGGTATTGCCATTGCAAATGTAATCAACCTTCTTGATATAAAACATTTCATTTTAAGCGGCGGCATCAGCAATGCAGCTAATATATTCCTTCCCTTCTTAAAGCATGAAATCGGAAAGAACCTTTTCTATCCATTTTCAACAGATTTCACAATAGAAAAAGGAAAACTGGGTAACAGAGCTGGCGCAACAGGCGCTGCATACCTCGCTCTGGCAAATGCCTCGCCACAGAGAGCAGAAAAAGTGCACAAGAATAGTAATAGATAATGATTGGTCTCAACAGATTTTCGATACGAGAATTACGTTTGCGGAAAGACAGGCATATTTATCTCAGCGCTGCATTTGTAATCTTGCTTGTATTTGTCCATGGATGCACGCATTTTCAAATACGAACGAAACCCTCTCATATTCCTTTTCCAGCACGAGTAAAACTACAGCCACCTGTTGCAAAGACCATTCCGAAAACAGATACAATTCATGGTGACATTCGAATCGATGAATACTTTTGGTTTCGAGAGCGCTCCAATCCTGAGGTGATTGCCTACCTTAATGCAGAAAACGAGTATACAGAAGCGATGATGAAACAAACTGAAGGGTTACAGGAGCAATTGTACACTGAAATGATTGGAAGAATCAAGGAAACAGACCTTTCCGTTCCCTACAAACTGGATAATTATTACTACTACAGCCGTACCGAAGAGGGGAAACAGTATCCAATCTTTTGCAGGAAATGGGAAAGCCTTGATGCTGAGGAAGAAATTCTTGTTGACCAGAATGAACTCGCAATAGGTCACGATTATTTTGAAATAGGAATTTACAGAATCAGTCCCGATCATAAATTTCTTGCCTATTCCGTTGATACAACCGGCTCGGAGCTGTATACGCTTATTATAAAGAACCTTGAAAATAACTCTATACTTGAGGATAAATTTCAAAACACAGGTTATTCAGTTGCCTGGGTAAATAACAGTAAAACCATTTTCTATACAACACTGGATGATGCAAAACGCCCTGATAAACTGTACCGTCATACGTTGGGAAAAGACATTTGTGATGATACACTTGTTTTCCATGAGCAGGATGAAGCTTTTTTTCTATACGTTTTTGCAGCAAAAAACAAAAAGTACCTGTTACTTGAAACGGGCAGCCATACGACATCAGAGGTACACTATCTGCGTGCTGACAATCCCCTGGGAGGACTTAAACTCATCTATCCCCGTCAACATGAAATAGAATACTCTCTTGAATGTTACAACGACACATTTATTATCCTCACGAATGAAAACGCTAAAAATTATAAATTGGTCAAAGTGTCCATATCCAACCCAGCAAAAAAATACTGGAAGGAAATAATTCCCCATCGCGACTCAGTAAAGATCGATGGTTTTGATATTTTCAGAAACTATCTTGTTATTCATGAGCGCGAAAAAGGACTGCAAAACATACGCATCATCAATCTTGTAAAACATACGTTGCATTATGTTACTTTCCCTGAACCGGTGTACACGATATGGCCAAACAGGAATCCTGATTTTAATTCAAGCAAACTACGATTCAATTACACTTCACTGGTAACTCCCCGCTCTGTTTTTGATTATGAAATGGATAGCAGAACACGCACGTTAAAGAAACAGTACGAAGTGCGCGGTGGTTATAATGCTGCTGATTACCAATCAGAAAGAATTTTCGCACGAGCACAGGATGGAACCTTAATCCCCATATCAATGGTATACAAAAAAGATGCCATAAGGAAAAGCGATAACCTGCTTATCATGTACGGATATGGTGCTTATGGTGAAAGCTATGATCCATTCTTTTCTTCAAACAGGCTCAGCCTCCTCAACCGTGGATTTATATACGCAATTGCTCATGTTCGTGGTGGTGGCGAAATGGGCAAGTACTGGTATGAAGAGGGAAAATTACTCAATAAAATGAATACCTTTACCGATTTTATCTGCTGCGCAGAGCATTTACTATCTGAATCATATACATCGCCAGAACATCTGGTGATATCAGGAGGAAGTGCTGGCGGATTGCTCGTGGGAGCAGTTCTGAATATGAAGCCTGAACTCTTCAAAGCAGCGGTCATTGATGTTCCCTTTGTAGACCTCATCAATACAATGCTTGATCCTTCATTGCCCCTGACGGTACTTGAATATGATGAATGGGGAAATCCGGAAGAAAAAACCTTCTACCATTATATGAAATCATACTCACCATACGATAACGTTACGAGAAAAGCATATCCACACATGTTCATAACTGCCGGTCTGAATGATACCCGTGTCATGTACTGGGAAGCTGCAAAATGGACTGCAAAATTAAGAAGCCTTAAAACCGATGATAACGTTTTAATGATCAAAACAGAAATGGGCACGGGGCATCTTGGCGCTTCAGGACGGTATGATTATCTCAGGAACTTTGCCTTTGAATATGCCTTTATTCTGCACCTTTTCGGTATCAACCGGTAGAATTTTTTAGTTGACAAAGCGCGAAATGTGCTGTACTCTCACCCCCAATGATACAAATATACGACACCGACGTATTATTCCGCAAGGACTGGTCTGCCCTTAAAAACATTAATATAAAAATCGAAAAAGGTGATTTTGTTTTTGTTACTGGTCCGTCCGGGTGCGGTAAAACAACACTTCTGCGGCTTATGTATATGGACATCTTCCCAACAAACGGGGAAGTCATTGTTGCTGGATACCACTCCTCTTCCATCAAAACAAAGGAAATTCCTATTTTAAGAAGAAAAATTGGCG
>CBDUQV010000193.1:0-4025 GCA_965369615.1 uncultured bacterium
AGATGGGGGAGCGGCAGTATTTAGCTGAGATACCAGCATACAGATAGATAGAGGCAATTATTCCACCTTTTTCAACCTTTTCGCCCTTATGTTTAGCAAGATTTAATTTAAGCCTTTGAGGGGTAATGTCAAGTGCCTTTGCACAATTTATAGTTACTGGTCCTATTTCATTCCTGTCAACTTTTTCTCTTATTATTACTCCACCTGATGCAGGGGATATATACTCGAGAATACCACTCACCGGTGATTCGACTAACATCCTTGAAGCAAATGTTTTCTTCATAGCTATAATCTCCCCTGAATGGATAGCGTCACCGACCTTTTTTGTGAGATATCCCTCTATTTCGTTGAGATCTATTTTCAACCTATCTGCAATGGTAACGATAAATGGTCTTTCACCAAGGTAGAACATTTCAGCTACAATGGTATCAGGCTTGACAACATCCCCTTTCCTAACAAGAACCTCCCCGCTAAAGGGAAGCACCCTCTTTTTCAATATTCTAGCCATTTTCCCCTCTGGATATGATCTTTCTCCATTCAACGATACGCTCTCTATCGGGATGAAGAGGACGTTCTCTCATATCACAGAAAATCCCCAAAATGCCCGGATTCACTCTTTTCTTCAACGTGACCCCTTTTCCGGCGCCTGCATCAAACCTCCTCATTGGTCGTATCTCTATCTCTGTCTCCTTTGTCGGGATGCGAATAAACTCGCCTACCCTTACTTTGATACTGCCATTCTGTACCATAATGGTGAATGCGATCTTGCCTTTTTTATCCCTGCCAACAGGAGAGATTACCGTTGCCAGAGGAACGAGACATTCCCTTTCAAACAATTCAAGCGCAAGACCCGGATTAATGGACGCGAGGACACCAAGATGGGGCATCATAAATATGGAATCCACAAAAAATCCTGTTATGCCCTTTGCTTCGAATCCGTCAAGCATAATCTCAAATGCCCTTTCTCTCGAATTATGAGAGAGAATACCTCCACTACCGATAACCATGTCTATGTTAAGGGGATCCAAAGGGGTTCTCCCTGTGTTCCACTCCTTTGCCTTTGCATCCTTACCCCGTACCGCTACAGTTATCTTATCCACTATTTCTTTGGATTCTGCGAGCTCTTTATGATCCTCAAGGGCCATTCGTATAATTTCCTTTGCAACTGCAGTTTCCATCTCCTCTTCAGCTTTGTCCTTCGAGATTGAAACCGGGGATATCATCTTGTTTGCAGCACTATCCATTAACGCACTCTTTTCCATCTTGAGTGGCATCCATCTCAGTACGTTATCAATGTCTGTTCTGTGGATTGCCTGGAGAAGGGAATAGCTCATTCCGAGATTTGCGCTCACGGTTCTTGTTACCTCGCTGTTGTAAGCAGAGAAAACATCGGTTGTAGCTCCTCCCACATCAAATGAAAGCATATTGATATCTTTTCCCTCTGAGTATTTTTTCAGAAGCTCAAATACCGCACCTGGCGTGGGAAGGATTGGTGCAGAAACGCTTCCCCGTAACCTCTCATATCCCGGTGCCATTTTCATAACATGATCCATGAATATCCTTAGGATTTCCTTTCGCGCAGGGAGAGGATTTTCACTCTTGAGATCTGGCCTTAGATTTTCCGTTATGGTCAGATCAAATTTCTTATCAAGTGCAATTCTTATGAATTCATTTCCATTGCTGTTCCCTGCATAGACAAGGGGAATCCTGTATGCTCCGAATTTTCCCTTCAATGCTGAAGATGCAAGAATCTCCCCCAGTTGAACGACCCCGGAGATCGCGCCACCCTCAACACCTCCTGAAAGAAGAATGATATCCGGTCTCAAATCCTTCAGCGCCATGATTTTTTCATACGGTGTTCTCCCATCATCTATGGACAGCACATCCATCACAACCGCTCCGGCACCAAGGGCAGTTCTCTCCGCGCTCTCTCCTGTGTAGTACTTTACCAGCCCCACGGTTATCATCTGAAGCCCTCCCCCGGCGCTGCTTGTCGCAAGAAAAAGGTCGATACCCCCATCAACAGTGGAGGGAATAAGGAGTTTCTCGTCTTTTATGATTCTCCAATCTGTTTTCTCCTCCAGACCCTTTATGGAGTGTACAAGCCCATTCCACACATCCTCTTCCGGGAATTCTACGGTTGTTCTGTAGTGCTCATGTCCCGAATAGACCATGTCTCCTTTGCTATTTCTCCGGAAAAGTATGGATTTTGTAGTGGTACTCCCCACGTCACATATCAATATCGCATTCAAAGAATGTCGAGACACAATATCGAGGATCTCCTTCTCAGAGTATCCCATCTTTCTCGCTTCAAACAAAAAATCACTATAGAAATCGAGCAAAAGCCTTTCCTTCATTCCAGATGAAAGGGAAATAAGCGTTGCACGACTTCCTTTCTTTGTTTCGATCATACCCATCTCTTCAAGTTCCTTGTATGCCCGCACGACTGTCGCTGGATTCACATTGAGATGATCGGCAAGAGATCTTACCGAAGGGAGTTTTTCACCTATCCCCATTTTTCTTGAAGAAACGAGCAGAATCACCCCATTTACAATTTGCTTGTAGAGAGGAATATGCGATTTGAAATCAATTTCTATATCCATCTGTATTGCCTTATTAATACAGTATGACACTTTTTTTCAATTTTGTCAAGCATTTTTTTAAATGGGCGCTGTCCCCAATTAACAACAAACATGGTACAGAAAAAAGGGGCGTTTGATTAAACGCCCCTGTAGTGAAATGCGAAAACTGATTCTGAAACCTACTTCTCTACATCCTTGGCCTTAATGGGAACTAATATCTCAGTCTTCAATTCCTCTGGTTTTACCTTCCGCGGATCGTTGAGATATTTCTCCATAGTAGGACCACATTGCTCGTAATTGTTTTTTCCTATCCAACTGTACAATTCCTTGTAGATGGGTTCGCATTTTTCATACGGTCCGGTATAAAGAACCATAGCAACCTTCTGCGCTGGCATTTCTTTGACCTTCAACTCGTCGTCACCTTTGAACTCGCCGATAAACTGCGAAAGTACCTCATAATGAGTTTCTTCCGGAGCAACCTTGCCTGGATCGTCATAATAGACTCCCATCGGTTGGTTTCTCATTTTCAGATTCTTCTTGCCCATGAGCGCGAAAAGCTCTTCCATTGCTTTTCCGGTTTCAGAGTAAGGACCCTTTTTCTCCAGGTAAACCACGGTTATTGATCCTCTATCCTTTGTTGTTATCTCCGTTTTTGTTGGCTCTGGTGCTTTCTCCTGAGGTTTCTCTGCGCAGCTGTAAAGCAGAAAAGTCGCAAAAACCACAAGAAGCAACAACATGCCTTTTCTGTAAGATGCAGACATAAAGCCTCCTTTTAATTTGGGTTAAAAAGATGTTTCCACGTACAATTCGTCAATATCGATTCCCGAAAGGTTTTGACCTGAAACTACCACGGAATCCGGAATGGTAAATCCTGTTAACGTATCGGGATGACCATACCATCCGATTGGATCGGTGCCAAAATCGTAAGAATTGTTTCCATTCTCATCTTTTACCACAACAATGAAGTATGTACCATCATCAACTCTGATAATGGTATAGTTCCCATTACTGCCGGTAATACTACCATTACTCAATGGAATACTCACCGTGATTTCAGCCTTATCAAGGAGCAAAACAAAGGCACCATCGACTGGCTGTCCTTCATCTGTAACATTTCCTTTAATCGTTATTCCAAGAACTTCCTGCGCCTTCTCACAGGAAAGAGCAATGATGAGGATACCTGCAAGAATGAGCACTAACGGAATAATACTCTTTTTCATACTACCTCCTTACGTTAGTTTGCAAGTGCGCAAAAGCACAAGCCACACATTTTAGACATAAGTTTTCTGATGTTCTGATACTCTGATGTTTTTCCTCACTTTTCCACTTCCCTCACCACATCCAAAATTGTCCCATCCCTGTATTCAATGAGTGCAATAATTCTATCGGTCACCCGGGGTGGCTCCGGTACCCCCGTGATCTTCTCTACCCTATCTTTTAATT
>CBDUQV010000194.1:0-4020 GCA_965369615.1 uncultured bacterium
GCTCAGGATCTATGTCAAACCAAGAAAGATATATACTGCAAATTTACTTATCAATAAATTATTCAACGCAACCATACATTACATTACTCCCTCTCAGTATGACAATCGAAATGAAGTAATGAAACAGTATGCAAAAAAATTGCGAAAAAAAGGGAGAAAACCTTACGTTATCCCTGAAGGTGGCTCAAATGAGATTGGAATCCTCGGGTACCGTGATTGCATGATGGAAATGGCAGACTTCATCAAAAGGAAAAAAATTGAAGCGGTATACTGCGCTGTTGGCTCAGGAGGCACCTATGCGGGATTACTCCTCGGCAAAAAACTCCTGAACGTGCACATTGATTTGAACGGCATTCTTGTCAGTAATTCAGTGCAGTATTTTCAGGAGATTATCAACACGATCTGTAACAAAGCAATAAAGAAATTCCGGTTTCCCATTAACATTAACACATCCTGTATGAACCTTATTGATGGATTCATTGGTCCTGGATACGGAATCCCCTATCCAGCAGAATTGAAAACAATAAAACGTGTTGCGCAGTCAGGAATAATCCTTGACCCCGTGTACACAGGAAAAACGTTTCATGGAATGCTGCATCATGTAAAGAAAAAGAAGTATAAGAAGGTTCTGTTTATCCATACCGGTGGAATCTTCAGTATATTTGCATACGCAAAAGAACTTACAAACATAATAAACAAATAATGGAAAATCCAGTTTAAAATCGGTGTGCCAAAAGAGTTAACACCGTCTAAGGATATTTCACAAAAAATCTTGACTTTATTTCCTGTAATCGTTATATATAAGCAAGTAGTTTTGAACAGGAACGGAGATTCTAAATAGAACAAAGAATTTATATGGAAATAAATAACAACATTTCACAGTTCATACTCAACAGTATATTTGATGGATTGTACATCTGTAATCTTGAACGCGTGATTACGTTCTGGAATCAGGGAGCTGAGCGCATTACAGGTTATTCATCTTCCGATGTAGTCGGAAAGCACTGCTGGGGGGAAATTCTCATACATATAAATGAGAAAGGGGAAAGGCTTTGCAATAGTGATAAATGTCCAATTTTGAAGACACTCAAAGATGGCAAAGAAATTAAAACTGAAGCATATCTTCTTCATAAGGATGGGCATCGAGTTCCCGTTCATATCAAGACCGCCCCTCTCAGGGATGAAAATGGGAAAATTACCGGTATTGTCCAAATTTTTCAAGATAATTCTCTCCAGATTACTGTTCAAAATAAATTAAAAGAACTAACAAGGCTGGCAATGCTCGATCAGATCACGGAGATAGGAACCAGAAAATATTTAGAGATAAACCTGAATGCAATTTTTGAAAAAATGAAAAGGTATGGCTGGGCTTTTGGGGTTCTGTTTATTGATATTGACCATTTCAAGAATGTAAACGATTCATACGGGCATGATATCGGAGATAGCGTACTAAAGATGGTGGCGAAAACATTATCAAAAAACATCAGGTCCTTTGACTTAATAGGAAGATGGGGAGGTGAAGAATTTCTCGCGGTTATCGTGAATATTAACGAAAACCAGTTATTCACCATTGCAGAAAAATTACGAATACTCGTTGAAAATTCTTCGCTTCATATTGGAGATGACAAAATCCGTGTTACGATCTCTATTGGAGCAACGATAGCCAAAGCAGATGATACCATCGAATCACTTGTTAAAAGAGTTGATGCAATAATGTACCGCAGTAAAGCTGAGGGAAGGAACCGTGTCACAATTGACACATAGAAAATTACAATGAGTAGAAATGCAGAATAATTGTAAATCAAAACATAGAGAAAGGAGAAATAATGAGTATCCTCTCTACAGAGTATATGGGGCTTACATTAAAAAATCCTCTTGTGGTAGCAAGCTGCAGCCTTACAAAAAAACGTGATGGGGTTAAAAAGTGTGCTGAAGCTGGTGCAGGGGCGATTGTACTCAAATCCCTTTTTGAAGAGCAAATTGATTTCGAAATTAAAGATATGGAGAAGCACCTTATGCCTTACTGGCATCCGGAGGCACTTGATTATGTACAACAGATGGGTATGTCTTTCGGGCCAAATGAATATCTAAAGCTCATTGAGGAAACAAAAAAGGCTGTTCCTGTCCCCATAATAGCCAGTCTCAATTGTATCTCTCCGAAGTGGTGGATAACCTATGCAAAACAAATTGTGGAAGCCGGTGCTGATGCATTAGAATTGAATATCGCCATAATGCCAAGTGATCCGAATCGTACAGGAACGGAAATAGAAGATATCTATGTGAAGATAGTAAACGAAGTCAAACCTCATATTTCAATCCCCTTTGCTGTAAAGATAGGACCATATTTCTCTTCCCTCGCACACCTTGCCAATAGGCTCAGCAGAGAAGGGGCAGCAGCTCTGGTGCTCTTTAATCGATTCTACCAACCCAATATTGATACTGAAAATCTCATTCTCGCACCCGGATACAACTTCAGTTCTCCGGAAGATATGGGGCTTTCTCTCCGATGGATTGCGTTGCTTTCAGGATCGATCGGATGTGACCTTGCAGCATCAACAGGAATCCACGATGGAGAAGGTGTCATAAAACAGTTGCTTGCCGGCGCAACGGTAGCCCAACTGTGCTCCACCCTGTACCTTAATGGTTTACAACAAATAGGCAAAATCCTTGACGAACTTAGCACGTGGATGGAAAATAAAGGTTTTCAATCGATTAAGGAGTTTCATGGCAAGCTCAGCCAGTCAGAAAGTGATAAGCCTGAGTTGTATGAGAGGGTTCAGTACATTAAAGCTCTGGTGGGCATTGAATAATAAAGCAGTCGCCGGACCGAAAGGAACGGAGCACGGATTAAGAAAACACTTGACTTCCGTGCATTTTTATCTTAAGCTTTTCTAAAGCAACATACGAAAACAATGATTTTTTCACGCTTTGGTGCTCCCCGCTACAAGAGGCACCACATTGAATTCAGGATAAGGGTGCATCTCATTACGAAAATAAAGGAGGCACAAAGATGAGACAGGATCGCGTCTTCCTATCTGCGGCACATGACGAAATCTCAAAACAGCGATATTCATTAGGTTTCTTCATCATTGTCATAGCCATCTTTTCTTTTCTACTCGCATCCTGTGGGGGAACCAAGTATAAATTCAAGGAGATCGTCTGGGAACCTATAGATGTGGAGAATCTCCCCTCAAAGGAGGATTACCCAACAGCAAATGCGATTTATTTACTGGACGAGGGGAAATTCGCTGTCAACGAGCATTTCATATTCACCCACCACGTTATAATAGAAATTCTCAATGAAGCGGGATTACGCTATGCCGATATCAAAATCCCCTTTGATGAATTCAACGGGGTATACAATATTAAGGGACGCACTATTCTAAAAGATGGCACCGTGATAGAGCTGGATACGGCAACCATTCATGAGAAATCATACTTCCCGGAATTCATCCTTTTTGCAGATTCAAAAGCAAAGGTTTTTTCAATGCCTGGCATTGAAGTCGGTGCGGTGATCGAGTATAGCTATGCGGTGGTGTATACATCACCATATGCGCCGAGCTGGACTATCCAGCGCGAAGAACCTATTCTGCTCTCACGTATTACTGTTGATGTACCGGAATTTCTCCATTACAACTACATGATCGCAGCGCGAAAAGAAGTAAAGGTAGAAAAAGATATTTTCCATCCTGCCCTCAGGACCAAGGCGGTTTTTACGGCAAAAAACGTTCCTCCCATCAAGCCAGAATTGTTCATGCCTCCATATCCTGAAATCACCAGTAAAATCTATTTTTCCCTTGCAGCGTTAACCACAATCTTCGGCACAACACCAATAGAAGGTGATTCATGGGAAATTCTTGGAAAGAATTACTGCCGGATTTCAAACGAGAAGGTGAAAGGTGACAAAACAATATCAGCAAAGGTAAAAGAAGTCGAGGAACAGTGTAAAAGCGACATGGAAATCATTCGATCGCTGTACGATTTTGTGCAAAACAAAATCCGGTATGTGGCAATTGAAAT
>CBDUQV010000195.1:0-3959 GCA_965369615.1 uncultured bacterium
CACAGGAAACGTGAAACTCAACGCTGACAGCACATCCGTGCCAAATCGTCCAACAAAAAAGGTATCTGCCAGAATAAAAGCCAAAATACCTACAATGCCAACAACCATTGGTATTGTTAAACTTATTAATGTTTTTCCTACTGGTTCAGTGACCAGACGAGCGCGTTTACTGTTTTTCAAAATAAATCAATGGATAAAAAAAGACACAGCCGAATGACTCAATTATACGGAGATGCTCATTCCATCATATGCAATATGAAAACCTCTTTTTTCAACATATCTCCGTTTTTCTCTATTCATATTAACACTATTTGTATGGTTAATGTGTGTAAAATAGATTTGTGTCTTTACCCCTTTCAGCCTTCTCATTGTATCCTGAATTGGTGGATGTGGTACATCGGTGTAGCGGGAGAGTTCACTCTTTGAGTAAAACGTTCCATCAATGATGGCAATCTCAACCTCTTTAATTCGGTCAATAATCTCCTCTGTCCAGCAATCAACATCGGGAATATAAAGTACACGTTTTTTTGTCTGTATCTCATAACCAATTGTATCTGCAATTTCATTTCTGTGAGGAACTTCAAAAACAGAGAGACTAAAATTCTTCATTT
This sequence comes from uncultured bacterium, assembly GCA_965369615.1. Taxonomy (GTDB): domain Bacteria; phylum Hydrothermota; class E44-bin80; order E44-bin80; family E44-bin80; genus SOKD01. The sequence goes on from CBDUQV010000195.1 coordinate 612, forward strand.
TGATCTCTCTGCCAACTATCAACTTTTTTATTTCAATATTCTTCCTTTTTATCAACATATTAAAAGGGTAATTCGTGTTGAGAAAAGAGCCCATTTTCGGTGTGCAGAATACCGGAACATTTCTTTCATCAACCGATTCCCTTCCCAGACACCAGATCCCTGAACAATGTCCAAAATGAGCATGCGTCAGAAAAATACCGCTGATGGGTAATTGCCCTTTTCTTTTCACACGAACCCCTTCCTCTTTAACCATATCTATCTGATACTTCAAGTCTGGTGATACATCAAAGAGGTAACAAAGCTTCTCTTTCTTGGAAATGAGAGCAATTGAAGGTCCAAGTCTCCTGAATTTTTTTTGCTTGCGCGCACTATTACAGGCCTTGCAGTAACATCCAATTTGAGGAATACCATCATCCTGACCGGAACCAAGGATTTTTATCTTCATTACTGACTATTAGAATGTGAATTTTATCTTGATGATTTTAGGGTTATACATTACTTTTCCGTTGTATACGTCATACTCATAGCTACTTGTGGTTGAATGAGAATCTCTCTCTTTTACAATTTGATGATATACAAATGTCTCAGCGATGGGTGAGAGCATTAAACCGACAAGATAAAATGCACCTGGTCTTGCCGATTTATCATCTCGAGCCTTGTGAGCAACAAAATCAAACAGGTACCCAACACCGCAGGTGGCAAAACCACCAACCATTGTTCCGAAATATGTCTCCCAAGGGTTCTGGATCTCTTTTCCTTCATCAAGCATTGCATTTCCTGTGAAATAAACTCCCGCGGTTCCGCCCATAACGGTACCAATAAGCCCACCAATTGTCATGGTTCCCGACACAAAGCGCAAGTCCTTTATATTGGGGCTTCCTATAAATGAAACGCAGCTCATGCAGCAGGCATTGGCAGTACCAATCATAAATCCAGCTGCCCCACCGACAACCCCAAGACCAATCTGGGCGCCCATTCTTGCTGAGTTCGTTGCAGCAAAAAGAGAAGAACAACATACAACAATTATCATTACAGTTAACACTATCCTCTTCATTTTACCCCCGGTATACATCATCTTTAGATTCTCAGGCACTGTTTAACAATTACCTTGATTGACTCACGCTCCATCCAGGTTAACTTCCTTATCATACTATTATATACTACTACAAATATTTTAAATTGTAAATGAAAATAAACAGGGTTGCATCAAAATGATCATCCCATCTTCTTTGGTTCCTTAAGGTTTTCTTGCGCGCAATTGGCCACATGCGCCCCTAATAGCGTTTCCCCTGCTCACCCTCAGAGAAACTGCCTGTGCAATGGGATAGAGGAAATCTACAAACTTTTTTATTCTTGCGGGTTCGGGCCTTTTAAATTTCCCCGGTCCAATTGAATTAAAAGGAATGATATTTATCTTGCATGGAATACTTGCCGTAATGGAAGCCAATCTTTTTGCATCGGAAATTGAATCGTTGAATCCTTTTATGAGTACATACTCAAAAGTAATTCGCTTCCCCTTTATTGAATAATAGTCTTCCAGGGCTTCAAAGAGTTTTCCAAGATTGTACTTTCTGTTTATGGGCATGAGGATTTCCCTTTTCTTGTCAGTTGAAGCATTTAATGAAACTGCGAGTTTTACCTGAATTGGTTCCTGTGAAAGAACAATGATGCCTGGTATAATACCTGCAGTTGATATCGTTATTTTTCTTGCACCAATATTCATACCTTTCTCGCAATTGAGTATCTTAATGGCTTTCATTACATTTTTTAAGTTGAGCAGCGGTTCACCCATACCCATCAGCACAACATTGGAAAGCCTTTTTTCAACAATGCTCTCAACTCTTCTCACCTGATCTGCAATCTCCCAGACGGAAAGATTTCTCTTAAAACCAGTTTTTCCTGTCATGCAGAAAGAACACCGGAGAGAACAACCTACCTGAGTAGAAACACAGATGGTCTTCCGTCGTTTCGTTGGAATAAATACGCTTTCAATCGTATTTCCATCGGGAAGACCAAAAAGGAATTTTAAGGTTTTATCCCTGGCTCGTAGGACCTCTAACACTTTCAACCGCGGCAATGCTACTCTGCTCAAAAGTCCTTCTCTTTGTTTCTTTGAAAGAGTCGTAATATCAAGGAAATTATCTATGTCCTTCTTCCATATCCACTGGTACAATTGAAGAGCCCTGTAGGACTCCATTGATTCACCAGCACAGAATTGCTTCAATTCCTCGATTGTCATATTTTTCAGATTGACTTTCATTATTTACCGGTCTCCTTGATAGTTCATGTATTCTTGGTACTTCATTTGGTATGTGGACCTTAATTACTTTATTGACCAGCGAATGGTATGTATCCTTATATTCGCCTTTGGCGTTCCATACAACCCATCCATCAGAACCCGCATCTTCAGCAGCCTGCATTTGTATCCTGATATAATCCTTTCCAAGTTTTGAACGTTTCCAATCAAAACCCTGTATGTATGCAACAAGTTTGCAATCTGTATAACGAAGCAGTGAATCACCCCTTTTGATGCTCTTGAACACTATATCATAGGTTCTCTTTTCCTTTTGACCGCTGAAAAGGAAATTGTCTGCGAAATGTGAAGGATAGAGCATAGGGTAAACAATGGAAACTCTCTTCCCCATTTCATAGAAATGCTGTCCCTCACGGGGCAAATGATTATACCATGCCGCATATCCAAATAATGCAATTGAAGTTCTTACACCATAACGCTGCAATCGCTTCTCAGCCTGTGAAAGAAAAGCAAGTATTGCATCCTCTTTCATTCCTTTCTTCTTATATGGAAAGTAAGCGTCTGTATTGCCATTCATGGATGGAAATCTCAAATAATCAAATTGAATTTCATCAAAACCTGCTTTTGCAGCTTCTTCTGCAATATCTAAATTGTACTTCCACGCATCCTCACAAAAAGGGTCAACCCATACAAAACCATTTTCATCTCTCCATAGCCTTCTTGTTCCCTTAACCCTGACACCATACTTACAATTTTTATATCGGGCAAACTCAGAATCCCTGAAAACAACGATCCTTCCAATTAGATAATAGCCATTTTCCTTTAAGAATGTTACATAACTCCTAATATCCTTTATGAGCGTTCCTTGAGCACCAACCTTCTTAACTATGTCAAGACTCGATCCGTATGTCAGATTCCCATGCGTATCTTTTATATCTATTACCATTGTATTGATGAGTCCCCCAAAATCATTGATAACCCGCTCCATGTATTCCCTATCGCCAGCCCGGTATGCATTAATATATAATCCTCTGGTAAATTGAGGTTTATGTTTCATTTCTTGTTCCTGGTTACCGGACAATGCACGAGAAACA
>CBDUQV010000196.1:0-3951 GCA_965369615.1 uncultured bacterium
GGAGTGTATCGGAGTATCGGAGAATGGGATGTACGATGTAGGATACTGCAAGTGATAAGTATCAAGTAGTAAGTAACAATTGAACGCGTATAATCAGACTATGGAAGAGATTAATTTCTGGCTGATCTACGGGGCAGGCAAATCAGTTGACATTGGTGAGCCATTTTGATATAATTCCCATTACGAAAGAAGAATATTTAATGCTGGAGGGGCGATGAAACGTTCTGTAATGCTGGCTGTTGTAACAGTGCTCGTGACTTCTACTCTGCTTATGTTGCTTGTCGCACATGCATATGGTGACAGGAAGGATGAGATCCTCAAGAAGATCGAGGAGCTGGGCAAAGAAGCGGAAAAGACCACCGATATCAATAGACTAATGGAGATCTCTCAGGAGATCACGAGATTAGCGCAGAAACTCGATAGTCTTGTGCTAGGGGGTCCTGGAAGATATGGTGTGGGGAGTATTCCTTTAATGGGTGGGGCGGCAACAACTGAAGAGGCGATTGAATGGGAATACAAGGCCATTAATACAGCCTGGAAGGCATTTCAGCAGTCGACCTGGTACGGAAAGCCTTCTTCAAAGACAGGGCAGGTAACAGTTCAGCAGGCGGTGAAGCTCAAGGGGTATATCATCGTTGATGGAAAGGATCAAACAGTGCCCTACCGCGGGTGGATCTGGGTAAAGCTGCATTATAATGTTAAAGAAACCTTTGCAGGCATTATAACGATCAACCGCTACTACGACCTGAAGAAGGGCGAATTCACCGGAGAGAAGGATTACCTGATCCACAGTTATTCGACCGGGATTGAGGTGATGAACTTTGGCGGTCGTGAGTGCATAGAAGCCAGCGCAGGGATTCCCGGAAAGTGCACCAAATGGGAGCAGTTTACGACCTATACGATAGATGATGGCGAAACATATCCGGGTATGCACCATCATGTGTTAATGGGAAGCTCGGAAGAGGGGAAGATGAAGATAGAGGTTGATTCGCCGGGCATTGTATTTAAATCGGCAAACAGACGTATTGGCAGGCGTTTGGGATGTTTTGGAGCTGACTTCGTGATATCAAAAGCAGAGTTCGAGCAATTCATGGAAAAGGGTACGTTTCAGCGAAAGAAGAATGCAGCGGTCGAGGGGGACGCGTCACCTGGATGTAAAATGGGATCCAAGATAATACTGCATATGGAGATGGAATCACCACGATGTGGTGTTGAGATCGTTGGGGATAAAAAAGGCATTTTTGATTGTGAAGTAGATGGAGGATTTGGTGCAGAGATTATCTTGCAGGCAAAGTTGTACAAAGGTTCACCTGCTTCATACCAATGGAGGATCGTTTCCGGCAGTGATATTGTGAAGTTTGAGCCAAATGAAACCAAGAAAAAAAAGGTTATACTTTTGCCCATTTCCTATAGTAAGATTCCGGATGACGTTATCATTGAGGTAGAAATTAAGGATTCCAAAGGCAAAATCTGTATTGCTTCCTGTTCGTTGACCGTGCAAAAACCTTCGTCCTTAAGCAAATTATCAGATGCTGAAATCGAGAAAATTGGCTATATACCATATAAAGACTACAAGAAGTTATATGAAGAGGGGAAACCCGATTCCACGGAGGTTGGCAGTCCGAAATTGCCGCTCATCGATGGATATAAACGCACTGTTGTGTTTCAAGTGCTGGATCAGTTCGGATTGCCTATTGTAATAGCTATGCGTTTCAAAGAAAAACGCTGGATCGAAATCGATGGGAAACGGATTAATATTCCGAGCGAAGATGATAGTGATGGTAAGGGACAAGAAGTCCCTGTATATCCCAACAAACCAAACAGTCCAACTATTCAAATGTTCAGCGGCGATGGAATAACCAAAAAGGGTGGTAAGGTAATAGATGATGTAGCAATTGGCTACCCGAAGGGGTCCACGGGCATGCCCAAGGGATTGGATATTAAGATCCACCAGAATGTCTATATTTTCAAGTGCTTCGTTGGTTACGTACTGCAGCACTATAAGGAAAAGGATGTAACCGCAACGTATACGCCACCGTAGGAGGAGATTTGATAAAATGCAAGCGTATCGGTGCTTCGGTGAAACGGAGTATCGGGGAAACACCGAAAGGGTGAATGGGAGAGTGGAGGATCGGGAGAATGGGAGCCAAGAATGAGGGTATGGACTCTACGAGTCGGTGTGAGCCTTCGGCGGTTTGGGTTCATCTTCGATGAACGGGGATTGGTCTCTTTGAGACGGGTAGGCATTGAGACAGTGAATGGGTAAATGAGTATTAACAGTTCTATTGGTTTGATTGGTTAATGGTAAGACTATGGGATGGACGATGAAGGTAAAGGCAAGTGACAAGTAGCAAGTAACAAGAATCATTCATTTTAGAAAAAGATGGGGAAGCAAGGGGATAGATTTTCTTGGGTTAAAACTACAACGAACATGTTGTTATATTTGACATTCCGGAAGATTATTGATATGATTTCAATTAATAATATTACTCAAAAAAAAGGAGTAATGATGAGATATGTTCCTTTTTTGTTATTATTAATGTTTTATTCCAAGAAGAAGGCGGGGACGGTGCTTGACTTTGTGACTTTGTGAGCATTTGAGGGATGTATGAGTCGAGTGGCATCCGGGGTCAGACTCCGGTATTTCGGTTATTCCTTCCTTTGCACGAGAATCTGGGATGTACGATGTAGGTTACGACAAGGATAAAGGATGCAGTGTTTAATTGGTTGTATTAGTTGAATTGGTTTGATTGGTTAACGGCAAGCTTTGTGACAGTGAGTGGGTAAATGAGTATTAACAGTTCTATTGGTTTGATTCGTTTGATTGGTTAACGGCAAGGGAACGCAGAAATCGCAAAGGCTTGTTTAGACGCTGATTACACAGATATACGCAGATTACTTCATAAGAGATTGAAATGCTATCGCATTTTCTTGGTGCGGTGCACCAATTACTTTCTTCATTCTTATGATTATGATTGCTCACATCATAAGAATTCATTCAGAAAATCTGCAACGGAATTAACGCAGGCTAAAGTCTGCGGCTACATTACCTCAGCAACAGGAGAAAGAAGAAGGGAAAATTATTGACATTCAGAAAAGACAAGTAAAAAGCAAATTCCGAAATACGTGATTGACTTTTTAGGGAGATTTTGATATAATCATCAAAACAGCAAATGGAAAAAAAGTTCTATACCACACATAGAATAAATAAATAAACGAAAGGAGGAAGAAATGGGAGATAATGATATCTTGGTGGTTGTTTCCAAGGTAAAAAGCTACATTCGCGCAAAAGCCGGCATGAATACGTCAGGTGCGGTGGCTGGTGTGCTGTCTAACCTTGTTAAGGAATTGTGTGATAAGGCAATTGAGAATGCCAAAAACGACAGACGGAAGACGGTAAAAGATCGCGATTTTAGCTAAAGAACAACAGTAAAGAACAAGTAGTAAATAGTAAATAGGGAAATCCACACACAATTGGCTCGTATGGTATTGCTCACGAATATCATACGGGTTCTTTTGTTTCCATAAGTGGAAATGCTGCCAGGCGATACAGCAGCAAAGAGCCAAGAGATCAGCGAAACGGAGTGACGGAGTGTCGGTGTATCGGAGAAAACACTTTTGTTGAATTAGTTAGATTGGTTAACGGCAAGACTATGGGATGTACGATTTACGATGTAAGATGTAGGTTACAGAAAGGAACAAGGATGAAGGAAAAAGGAAAAAGGATAAAGTGAACACCAACTGCGGAATCAGGCGAGTACAACTGTATCATTTTCTACCTCTAACGCGGCAAGTAGGCTGGAATCTGGGATTTAGATTAAAGCATGTTACACAGCACCGAAATAAATTTCAAGAAACCAGTTAACTCTACTTTAATTTTTTGACTTTATTATCAACACCCTTAAGCTGCTTAATTGTTCTCTTAACCATTTCAATGCATTCCTCCGGGTT
>CBDUQV010000197.1:0-3947 GCA_965369615.1 uncultured bacterium
TCATTTTTATTCTGGCGCCTTCTTGCCGGTCATTTTATTGGTGATTTTCCTTTCCAGACGAATACCGTCTTTATGATAAAGACGAAGTATCAATGGGGAGTTATTCTTCATGGCACCATTGCTGGAATATTTATTTTTATCTTTGCAATTCCCTATCTTCCCCATTATCCTATCCTCTGGTTTTACCTGTTCCTTAATCTTGTTTACCATATTTTGGTGGATAAAGCAAAACTGGCGCTAACCCCGAAACTGAAGAAAATTGGGTTTATCCTTTTCCTGCTGGATCAGCTATTTCACATTGCCGGTTGCTGGCTTATCTCGTTTGCTGTTCCGTCATATCCTCATTATGGTACAGCCATTCCTCTGTATGGAAACACTACCCTGATAAATTTTGTTTCTATATACATTGCTGTTACATACGGTGCTCTCTATTTTATCCTTTCGATAAAGTCTTCATTTAATATGTTGCTTACCTTTCCCGACTGGAGGATGAAGACTATTGAGTTCTTGGAAAGGGCAGCAATTGCAACATTTGCTGTATTGGGGAGTTTCTACTATCTTTTTATTCCTCTTGCGCTATTTCCAAGGGCATTTCTTTCTTTTCTAAAGAAGAAGAAGAAATACAATATTAGCATATTTGATCTTCTTCTTTCTCTCTTATTGGCTTTAATTGCTGGATTCCTCCTGAAAATTGCTTTGCAGATAAGAGGTTTTTAATGATAGAAGTAAAAGTTTCAGCTATGGCAATTGACAAGGGTAGCAAATCACCCATTATTTTTCTTAAAGAAGTTGATGGTAATATGGTTTTGCCGATCTGGATAGGCGTACAAGAAGCAAATGCAATAGCCTTAGAACTTGAAGGAGTGAAACCGCCACGTCCTTTCACCCATGATCTTATTAAGAATTTTCTCAACGGTATGAATATTCATATGCTTAAAGTGATTATCAGCAAATTAGAGTGTGATACATACTATGCAACGATTATGCTTGAAAAGAACAAAGAGCTCTATGAAGTAGATGCAAGGCCGAGCGATTCTATTGCAATTGCTTTGAGAATGAAAGCTCCCATTTTTGTTGAAGAACAGGTTATGGAGAAGAGCGGAACATCTATTGAACTGGATGATGAACTCAGGAAGAAAAGCCTGAAGGAATATCTTAAGAATATGGACCTTGAGGATTTTGGAAAATACAAGCTTTGAAACACCATTTCCTTTTCCATAATACAAAAGCCATTATTCCCTTTTTATTTTTCTTATTACTCGTTACTATTACTTGTTCACGGCATATAAAGAAGGATGAAAATTCCTCCTATTCTTCTATTCAACACTACTCGCTGGGTTTGTACTACATGGAACAAAGTGAGGAAAGTCTCTCCGTAGAGGAGTTCAAAAAAGCAATAGAGAAAGATCCGGATAACCCGGAATATCTGTCTGAAGTTGCTTTTGCCCTTTCGAAGATTAAAAGATTTGAAGAAGCGGAAAAATATGCTGAAATGGCAATTCGATTTGGCTCGGAGGATATCGATCTTTATGTAATACTTGGTAACGGTGCAAAAGATAGAAGGGAGATAAAGCAAGCATCCATCTATTATAAAAAGGCACTATCCGATACAACCAACTACTACCTTATTATTAATTTGGCTCAGATCCTCAGAGATCTTGATAACATAGATGAAGCAGTTATTCTTCTGAGAGCATTGAAAATACGTTTTCCGTTTGATTTGAGAGTTCATACACAGTTGGGCGACCTTTATGGAAGAACCAAAGAATTTGACCTTGCTGCACTTGAATTCAAGGAAGCGCTCATTCTGGATTCTTTGTACTATCCAGCAATTCTCGGGCTGGGAATTGTCTATGATATAACAGGGGTTGTTGATAGCTCTCTTCATTACTATAGGAAAGCTGCTCAGCTTAACCCAAGCAATTTGAGTCTCATCAAGAAAATTGTTGAATTCGAGCTCTTGAAAGGTGAATGGGAAAATGCAAGGGACCACGCTCTTTTAATACTTGCAGTTTCACCAACAGAAACCAATGTTCGAAAGCAGCTCGCATATGCGTATTATCAGCTTCGTGATAATGAATATGCGCTTGAACAGTATCTGCTTCTCTCAGGTCTTGCTCCTGAAGATGCAAGCGTTTACCATTTTCTGGGACGGATTTATTTCGACAGAGGGGAAATGGAGAAAGCCAGAGAATCATTAAATCATTCGCTTACGCTTAATCCTGATTTCATTCCTAATTTTGAGTATCTTTTTCTTGTCAGTATAAAGGAATCAAATGAAGAGAAGGCACTCTTCTACTACACCAAGTTGAAAAAGAAGGGAATTAAAGAAGAAGAGATTCTTCTTTCTATTGGCATGCATTTTTATCGGGCAGGGGATTACGAGGTTGCCAAGACATTTTTATTGGAAAGTATAGAGAAAAACTGGACATTTGCTGCACCATGGTACAGTCTTGGTTCTTTATATGGAAAAACGGGGAACATTGATTCAGCCGAATATTCGTACAGAAAAATCATTGAGTTAGATTCTATGAATGCCAATGCATTTAACGCACTTGGCTATATGTATGTTGAAAATAATATAAAATTGGAAGAGGCTGAGAAACTTATCAAAAGGGCATTGGAGATAGAACCAGAAAATGGTTTCTTTATTGACAGTATGGGGTGGCTTTATTTCAAATTAAGCAATTATGAGAAAGCAAGGGATGTGCTCTCAGAAGCGATACATTATGCAAAGGATGCAATTATTTACGACCATCTGGGTGATGTGTACGAGAAGCTCGGAGATGAAGAGAAAGCTGAAGAGATGTGGCTAAAATCCCTTAAACTTGACAAGGAGAATGACCTGGTCAGGAAAAAACTCCTGGATCTGGATACTGAACAATAGGGAGAAATGTTCCCCTGACGAATTATTTCATTAGTTGAATTGGTTGTAGAGAGTGCTACAAGGATGTTGTTGCGATTTTATTGGGATTTTGGATTTAATCGGACAGCATTTTTCTCATTATCCATAGTGTTTTCTTATCAACTTCCCCTTTCTTCTCAACCATTGTGACAAGATGCTTGGAGAGCTCTGTGTATACCTTTTTGTATGCATGTTCGTATTTTGTTAGCGTTGATAGATGTTTTTTGACCGTTTCAACATCTTCTCTCTCGACAGGACCGGTGAGCGCCTTAAGAGTACCTTTCTCCCAGATATTTTTTTCAGTCACTTCAACAAGCGGTTTTATGAGATTTCGAGCATCTTTCTCTTCTATTCCACATTGCGACAATAAGTTGACTGCCATATCCTCAATCCCTACAAAAAGATTGCTGGCAAAAACAAGAGCAATATGATAGAGTGGTTTCATTCCTCTGGCTATGATTATTGATTTTCCTCCGAGGTTGCGAACAATTCTCTTCCCTTTTTCAACAGCTGTACTACTGCCTTCCAGAACAAAATACACTCCTTTGAATTCATTCTTTTTGAATAAAGGGGAAGAAAATGAGAAAGCCGGATGCATTGAGAGTGGAATTGCTCCGCATTTTTTCACGCAATGCATTGCTTTCACGCTCAGAAGCCCGCTGGTATGGACAATAAGTTGATTTCTGTTCAACGATTTTTCTGCACAGAGAGCAGTAACAATCTCATTGATTGCTGAATCGGGTGTTGTGATAAATACAATATCGCTGTTCTGAGTAATATGTGTTGGCTCTGTTGTGAAAGCACATCTGAATTTTGCTGCTAATTTCTTTGCAGATGATTTCTTTCTTGATGAAATTCCACTGATTCGGTAGCCCGATTCATGCAGGGCATGTGAGAGGTTCCATGCAACATTTCCAGCTCCAATAAAAGTAACTTTTCCCTTCATATCTTTAGGTTACTACAACTTCTTCCCAAAATCAATGAAAAACTAAAATAAGTCAGTGATTTCATTTGAAGCGTTATTATCGTTTAAATCGTTAGT
>CBDUQV010000198.1:0-3942 GCA_965369615.1 uncultured bacterium
CAGTGCTTCATATTCAGGGCCTGCCTTCTGCTCTCCCCGCTGCTCCAGGAAATCCGCATAGTATTCACAGTGTTTATCGAGCACCTGCCCCTGCTCTTCCGCCTCCGCCGCAAGCTTTTCAAGTACATACTGACGCAATATATCCAGCATTTCATACCGACCGTTCGCATGACGTCGCAACAAGGATTTGTCCACCAACGATGTCAGTAATCCCAAACGCGCACCAGATACATGCTCCGCTGCCTCACGAGAAAAACCACCAAGAAACACCGATAACCGACGCAATGCGCCACGCTCCGTCTCTGTAAGCAAATCCCATGAGCAATCAAATACCGCACGTAAACTCCGATGACGCTCAGGAACATCCCGCATCGATGTCTCCAAAAAATCTATCCCCTTCTCTATCTCCTGTGCGATCTCCTTGCAGCTCAATGAACGTAACCACGATGATGCGATCTCTATACCCAACGGCAAACCCCCTACCAGCTGACAGATTCGTACCACAAAACGCTTGTCCTCGTCCGTAAGCTCCGCTCCCGTACGAATACGCTGTGCATTGTGCAAAAAAAGCTGTACCGCACTGTATCCCTCTACATCAATACGCTCCCCCTCTGGTACCTCCATACCCCCTACCTGCACGATCCACTCTCCACGCAAATTCAATAACTCACGCGACGTTACCATGATCTTTACATCAGGAGCAGCGTTCAGTACCTCCGATAGCATACCAGCACCAGCTACCAAATGCTCAAAATTATCCAGTATCAAAAGTAATCCCTTCTCCCGAAGATAGTTCAAAAGCTGTACCTTCTCGTCTTCCTTGCTGTAAAATGAAAACTTCAATGCCTCAGCTATCGCTGATACCAGAAAATCCGCAGAACTCAATGGATCCAATGGAATGAAGTATACACCATGTGCAAAACGCTCTATCTCCTCTGCTGCCGCCTGGATCGCCAATCGCGTCTTCCCTATGCCACCAGGACCGATCAATGTCACCAAACGGCACGAAGGACTTCGAAGCAGTTCCGTGATCTTCCCTAACTCACTCTCTCGACCCAAAAAAGGTGTCGCCTGGATCGGAAGATTGTTGGGATGGGACGTGAGCGAGTGCAGGGCGGGAAATTCTTTGAATGCCAGATCAGGGTGGACCAGCTGTATTAATCGCTGCGGATCGCCAAGGTCTTTAAGAAGATGCATTCCCATGTCCTTCAAACCCGCACCATCAGGAAGGGTTGCAGTATTGCTCACTTCCGGAGTGAGGATAACCTGTCCGCCCCAGGCGGCACCCATGATGCGGGCTGTCCTGTTAATAACCGGCCCGAAATAGTCCTTCCCCCGCTTATCAGCGGTTCCCGCATGCAATCCAATTCGCACCCTGAGCTCACCGATCTTACCCCAATCCTCCCGAGCAAAACGGTTCTGTATCTCCAGCGCGCAGCAAAGCGGATCTCCATCGTCAAACACGGCAAAAACACCATCGCCGGTATGTTTGACCACCTCACCACCGTGTTTTTCAATTGCAGTCTTCAAAATCCCATCATGACGGGAAAGCACCTTCTTCATCTCATCCGGATACTGCTCCCACTTCTTGGTTGAGCCTTCCATATCGGTAAAAAGAAATACATGTATATTAGCCAAAAATACCTCTCATCAATTCATACGTTTTTTTTGCATCTTTCCTCTCAACGAACACCATGATATCGGTATGAGCCGTGAGTATTTCCCATATGTTGATACCGGATTTTGATACGGGTACCACTATTTTTCTAATAACGCCCGGTTCATTTATGAATTTCAGGCTCCGAATGGTGATCTTCCCAATCTTTCGCTTAAGATTGAGCACCTTCAATTGCTTTACCTTCTCAAGAAGCGGTGACAGGAGGCGATAGGCAACCTCGGCTTTCCTGTCCTCAATATAAATCGCCACAAGATTATCCGAGATCGTTAGTGAATGAATGGATATGTTTGCTTTCGACAGAATCCTTGATAGTTTATAAATAACGCCCGGCGTTTCAGGTAACTTGCTGCCAATAAACGTCAGAACGGAAAATACTGTTGGTGATATCCTTACGGCAATATCCTTCTTGAAGGTAATTTCCGTTCCTGAATCAAATGATTCCGCATCAACAGAAACAACCTTCACTTTTTTCAATCCCTTTCGATGTTTGAGGGAAACAGGATTCAGAACCTGGGCTCCTGATGATGCAATAATACCCAATTCATCAGAATTGAGTGTTTTTATTCTTTCCGGTTTCTTATAGACAGATGGGTCAACGTTCATTATTCCGTTGACGTCTTTCAAAAGCACAAGTTCTTTGGCACCCAGAAGCTCTCCGATGAGAAATGCAGATGTATCGCTTCCACCCCTTCCAAGAGTAACAATCCTGCCTTTTCCATCTCTGGCGATAAAACCGGGAGTAATAACAATATCATTTTCCTTGCAGAGAGGAGAAAAATACCGCTTTGTCTTTCTCTGGCTCTTCTTTAGAAGGATAAATTCTCTGCGCTCATTTGTTTTTTTAAGGGATACGCCCTCTCTACGTTTCAGAGAGATGTATAATGGCCATTCCTTCATCCAGGGAAGCACAGTAATTGCATTTTTTCCAATCGCTCGAAATGCCGCCTCCAATAAAATTGCAGAAAGTATCTCGCCCATTCCAACGAAGCGCTCGTAATTCCAAAAATCGGTGTCAGGGATCGCTTGTACAAACGTTCTCGCAAGTTTGCTTGTATTTCCTTTCATTGCTGACGTAACAATACAGACACCAGAAGGTGTATTTTCTGAGATTTTCCTTGCAACCTTTTGATAATCGCCGGGGGATTTTAATACAGACCCCCCTATCTTTACAATTCTAATATCTTTCATTTTCAATGAGATTAATAAACTGCTGCCTGCTGCGGATTTTCCTAATCCTTCCTTCATCAACACTGTATTCTGGAGAAAGCAACCTACCGTTGTAATTCGAACCCATGGTTCTTGTGTAAGCACCACTGTTATGAATTAAGAGCATATCACCTATCTTCAGTAATGGCAGTTTGTAAACACCAAACTCATTTGAATTTTCACACAACGGTCCAGCGATCCGCGACCTTTGTTTTCGCCCTTGTTTAGAAAAGAGTGGCTCTATATGATGGTAAGCTTTGTATATCGCAGGTCTTGGATTCTCGGTCATATCAGCATCAACAATGTACAACTTTACACCATTTCTCTTTTTTATTGAAATTACCTTTGTCACGATATACCCAGCCTCTCCAACAACATATCGTCCTGGCTCAAGGAATATGCTCACACCATACGAATCTGCCAGTTTTCTGTATGCATCGACTATCGGAACAAAATCGAGCGGCGATTCACCCGGTCGGTAGGGAATTCCGAATCCCCCGCCAAGATTAATATGCCTGATCTCAATTTGTTTCTTTCTGAAAAAATCAATAATCTTCATCACATTCTTTGCAGCGCGTATAAAAGGTGATGGTGCAAGAATCTGAGAACCAATATGCGAGTGTATTCCAACAAGTTCTGCAAATGCAAATTTCCTGATAAGATCTGCTACTTGCTTGAGCTCCTTTTTTTCAACGCCAAACTTGCTCAGTGGTGCGCCCGTTGAAAGATGTGAATGCGTTTTGGAAAATATACCCGGGTTTACCCTGACAAAGAGTTTAATTTTCTTTTTCACTTTTTGTGCGCATTTCTCCAGCAAGTTTGCCTGATCGATCGCTTCAAAATTGAAATAGCGCACTCCTTTCTTAATTGCATACAAAATCTCATCTTTCTTCTTTGCAACGTTGTTATACAGTATTTCGCTTGATCGAAACCCGGCTCTTCGTGATACAAATATCTCGCCGGGAGAAACAACTTCAGCGCCCACACCTTCCTGATTGATGAGCTTAAGAACCGAAACTGCATTATTCGCCTTCACGGCATAGAATAAACGTACCCGG
>CBDUQV010000199.1:0-3878 GCA_965369615.1 uncultured bacterium
TATTAAGTTGCAAGTAACAATTGAAAGGATAAAGTAAAACCGTGAGTAATCAGACAATTACATAATTTCCAATTACTGAATAATTACTATTTTGGTGAGTATGGGATGTACGATGTAGGATGTAGGTAAAATCAAAAAAAGATGCATAAACGATCTAAATGAATGTAGTTGAGGAGAAAATAATTATTATTCTCAGAAGATAAGAAAAAGGAGGTATGTATGGTAGGAGTTGTCGGCTATGGAAGCTATGTCCCTCGATACCGGATAAAAGTTGAGGATATTGCAGGACAATGGGGAAGGGATGCGGTCATTATTAAACGGGGGCTTATGGTGAATGAGAAGACGGTGCCCGGTCCGGATGAAGATACGATAACTATTTCTGTAGAAGCAGGAAGGTATGCACTGAAAAGGGCAGGTATTGACCCGAAGGAAATCGGATCAGTATATGTTGGCTCGGAATCTCATCCATATGCTGTTAAGCCATCGGGAACAGTCGTTGCAGAAGCGCTTGGAATAACCCCTGAAGTACACGTTGCAGATTTCGAGTTTGCATGCAAAGCAGGAACCGAAGCTATGTGGGTTGCCTATAATGAAGTCAAATCTGGCGAGTTGAAGTATGCACTTGCCATTGGTGCAGATACATCTCAGGGTGCACCGGGTGACGCTCTTGAGTACACTGCTGCAGCCGGAGGCACTGCCTACATATTTGGAAAGGATAAGATCGTTGCAGAGGTTCTTGAGACATTCTCGTATACTACTGATACACCCGATTTCTGGAGGAGAGAAGGAGCATACTATCCGAGACATGGTGGAAGGTTCACAGGAGAACCAGCATATTTTAAGCATGTTTACAGTGCCGGAAAGGGTATTCTTGAAAAGGCGCGAATGGATGCCGAAGATTTTGCATACGCAGTATTTCATATGCCAAACGGTAAATTTCCTCAAACCATCGGAAAGAAATTAGGATTTACAAAAAAACAGATTGAACCAGGATGGGTAGTTCCAACAATGGGCAATACATATTCGGGTTCATCTCCAACCGGTCTTTCAGCAACATTTGATGTTGCAAAACCCGGTGATCTTGTGCTTATCGTTTCGTTCGGTTCAGGTGCTGGCAGTGATGCGTTTATTTTCAGAGTGACTGACAGAATAAATGAGGTTCGCGATGTAGCACCAAAAGTGAGGGATTTGCTTGATAATAACCAGATCTATCTTGATTACGGTAAGTATGCACAATTCAGAGAAAAAATAATCTTAAATGAATAGAACACAATAACCACAGTGAACACTGAGATGTTTCCCCTGTTTCAGAAATGCTTCCTTTGCACTCTGTGGTTGCTATTTCCTGGAGGTGATGACTATGAGAGAAGTTGGAATCATTGGGGTGGGTTTAACAAAGTTCAAAGAACATTGGAACTCCTCGCTAAGGGATCTCTTTGTTGAGGCTGCGCTCAAAGCGCTCGATGATGCAAAAGTACCAATGGTGGATTCAATGTATGTTGGCTCGATGTCAAGCGGTTTGTTTGTTGAACAGGAGCATATTGGTCCGATGCTGGCTGATTACCTTGGCGCTAAAAACATTCCTTCGGTACGGATAGAATCTGCATGCGCTTCAGGTGCTCTGGCGTTTCGTATGGGGTTCATTGAGGTTGCTTCCGGACTGAATGACATTGTGCTTGTTTCGGGTGTTGAAAAGATGACCGATTGTGAGGACGCAACAAGTGCTCTTGCTGCGGCTGCCGATGTTGAAAGCGAAGCCTATTTTGGAGCAACATTTCCTGCACTGTATGCGCTGATTGCGCGTGCACACATGGATAAGTATGGAACAACAAGGGAACAACTTGCTGCTGTATCAGTAAAAAACCATAAAAACGGTATGAAGAATCCCGATGCTCAATTTCAAAGGGAAATTACCGAGGATGCAGTATTGAATTCAATCATGATCGCGGACCCGTTGACGATCCTGCAGTGTTCACCCATTACTGACGGTGCAGCTGCTATCATTCTTGCTCCGCTTGAAATGGTTAAAAAAATGACAAAGAAAGTTGTGAAGGTATTAGGTTCCGGTGTGGCTACGGACACCATAGCACTGCATTCAAGGAGAGACATAGCATCGCTTGATGCAGTACGGCTTTCTGCGGAACGGGCATACGAGATGGCAGGAAAAAAGTCTGAGGATATTGATGTTTGCGAGGTACATGATTGTTTTTCCATTGCAGAACTGATAGCGATCGAAGAGCTCGGTTTCGTAGATAAGGGAAAGAGCGGAGCATTTGTTGTCGAAGGAAATACTGAAATTGGCGGTAAGATCCCCATTAATACAAGCGGTGGACTGAAATCGAAAGGACATCCTGTTGGCGCAACCGGAATCGCACAGATTATAGAAATATACAAACAACTTACCGGTGATGCGGGAGGCAGACAGGTTGAGAATGCAAAGATTGGCATGGCGCAAAATATGGGTGGTACGGGCGCTTCATCGGTAGTCCATATAATGGAGGTGATATAATGAGTTCCCCAAAGATATGGAGACAGAGGATAGAACGGTATAGAATGATCGGTCAAAAATGCAAGGGCTGCGGCAAGGTTCTCTTTCCCAAAAGGTTGATTTGTCCGGAATGCAATGGACGGTTATTTGATGAAGAGCCAATGCCAGAGAAGGGCAAGATACTAACGTATACAACAGTGTATATGGGAGCACAATTTATGCAGTATGATAATCCATACAGCATTGCAATTATTGAGTTTGATAACGGTGTACGTGTAACAACACAGGTCGTTGATTCGAAACCAGAGGATGTTGCAACGGGCAAAGAGGTGAGAATGGTGTTCAGGAAACTCAAAGACGAAGGAAAAACCGGCGTTATTGTTTACGGATATAAAGCACAACTCATTTAGCAAACGAGTTGTGCAAGTAAAAAGTAAAGAGTAAAAAGTAAATAGCAAGGTCAAACAATAAAACCTTGAAGCAGAGGCTAAAGGCAGCAAAAAGTAAAGAGTAAAGTGAAACCAATTTCGGGTCAATATGGGATGTAAGATGGAGGAAAAAATTGTTTAATTTGTTTTATTGGTTGAATTGGTTTGGTTGGTTGACGGGAAAGAACAAGTGGCAAGTGTCAAATAAACGCGGATCGGAGTATCGAGGAGATGGCAAGGATAAAGGAAACAACCTCTGCGGAAGGAAGGAGTGGTGAGATGCGATATGTTACGATCATAGGAATGATAGGGCTCTTGTTAATTGGAGCACTGGGATGCGGTGGCGGAAAAAGGATTATGGTTCCGCCGAAAATAAACCTCGTAGACCATGAGACAATTGGAATTATTGAGTTTCGATCTTCAAATAAAGGTCAGATTGCTTCATATGCTACGGAGCAGTTCATAGAGGAAATGAGAAGAGATCAGGGTTTGGTGAAGATCGTTGAACTCGGACCTGAGAAGGATGTGCTGAAGTCCATTGGTTCAAAAAAGATTAACCAGCAAGCATTTCGGGATATTGGTGAGAGATTTAAGGTAAATACTATCTTTTACGGAAAATTAGATATTTCAAATATACGCCCGGATATCACCATAACTCCTGGTATTATAAGCTTTACTGCCGATGTTGATGCGAAGCTCTCGGTGAAGATGGTTGAGGTGGTTGAAGGAGCTTCCATCTGGAGTGGTTCTGCATTTACCACTCAACATGTTGGGCATGTAAGCATTTTCGGTGGTGATCTATTCACGTTTGATGCCGAAGACCCAGATGAAGCGTATGGAAGGCTCGTGCATTCATTGGTTGAGGATGCAACCAGGGACTTCAAGGTGAGGTGGGTGAGAGAGTAAGACGGTCCCTTCAGAGAATACAGGTATCATGACGGATTCACGTTCAGCGGGGACGG
>CBDUQV010000200.1:0-3850 GCA_965369615.1 uncultured bacterium
TTCTTCTTTCATAGCGCGAACAAGTCGTAAACTGTTTCCAATACGGCAAACCAGTGCACTTCCATCCTTTGATATTTTATAATTCGAGACTCCCTTTATAAAAACAGATTCATCTATCTTTTTCAAATCAAAATATTTCAAGGTAGCCTTTGCTGGTAATTCTGATTCAAACCATGCTCTTCCCTTTGCTCCTTCAATCTGATAGGATAGGTAGAAGACGCGGTCATTTATTGCTTCCAGTCCTTCATAAATTGATTCTTCAACGGGGAAAGGAACCACTCTCTCCTTAATGCCAGTAAAATCAATGCTGATACGTTTTGGAGGTTTTGAAGCTTTTTTTAACATTTCTAACTTATACTCTCCAAGAGGGCTGGAACAAGGAACAAAGGGGGAAGCAATATTCCTGCGAAGCGTCATCGCATAAGGCAGCATTCCCTTTGGAAAATTCAAATCGAATTGCACATTATCATACACCGGATTGAAAATCCTATGCGATAGAAAATATAAATATCTCCCCAATGGATCAAATACTGGCTCAACATCGTGAAGTATTGGTTGCGTTACCTCATGAGTCCTTTTCTGCTTAACATCAAATATTTTGATAATTGAGACACGCAAACTCTTTGAGAATGAATATGCAATCCAATTTCCATCAGATGACCAGTTGAATCCATTGATAGGATTGAATTTACTCTGGTCAATTTTGTTACTTTTTCCCTTGGTTACATTCACCATAATAAGCTCATTGCGGTTATTTGTCAGAACAACTTCGTCCCTTCTTGGTGATGCCTTCATTTTCATAATTCTTCCAATGGGTAAATAAGGTAGTTTCTTTGATTGTTTAGAACCATTGACCCAATGGATTTCTATTTTATCTTTACCACCTTCATCGGTAACCAGAATAACACGCTCATCATCATGCAGCCAGCAGGTTAACCGGTGCCGAACATCATCTTTTGCCTGCTGCTGAAGAACAGAACCTTCCCAGTTAGCCATAGTGAATGACTTTCCGCGGCTTATTATTGCAATTGAGCTCCCCTTGCTATTGGGAGCATAATCCTCAAGATATTTTGCAGCAGTTACGAATTTTCTATTGCGCTGTACTCTCGGGCTCAAGTGTTCGATTAAAACTTTCCTTTGTTTGTTTTTGTTAGGATCAAAAATAAATATATCAGCTCCATTGTGGTAAACAATGTTTTTCCCATCAGTATTTGCATTTCTTGAAAAGAATTCTTTGTGCTTGGTGTGTTGCTTCAAATTCTTTCCATTCGGTTTGCATGAGAAGATATTGGCAATTCCTACATGATCAGAAATGAAGTAGATGTTCTTTCCAATCCACATTGGATTTGCGAGATTTCCCTCCAGTTGAATCATTTGCTTGAAGCTTCCGGTGCCTTTCTCATCTATCCATATCTCCCCCGCTGTTCCTCCCCGGTATCTCTTCCACATTGCAGGATCACCCGTATTTCTTCCTATTACAACACCCTTTTGCCCGAAACTAATACAACGCGCCGGTCCAAATGGCAACCTCTTTTGTTCAGTAGCTTCCACATCAACTTCATACAACCACAGAAGATGTCTAAAGGCTTGACCAGCATTGCTTACAAAGATAACCTTGTTTCCCCTCCAACCTCGTACAGAGGTTGTCATTCCAAGAAATGTTAAACGTTTCGCCTGACCACCTGAGGATGGCATTACATAAACTTCCATACTGCCTTCCTCTCTCCCCGTAAAGGCTAACCATTTGCCATCAGGGGAAAAAAATGGATGTGAAATTTCTCCAAGATTTGAAGTAAGCCGACGAGCTGTACCTCCGGATGTATTCACTATCCATAAATCATCCTCTGTAACAAAGGCAATTCTATCTTTATGAATAGTCGGATATCGGTAATATCCTTTTATTTTTGATTTCATTCTCAACTCCTTTTGATTTCCTCTACGCATGCACTGTATCCTTACGCAAACAGAGCATAAAGTTTTGTGCGCAATCATACAGTAAAAAGGCAAAATGTCAAGGGAAAATTGAGAAGTTGTGTTCGATTTTAAAGAATAATTTCTTAGTGTTTGCAGTGTTTAGGATGCAAGCAATTAATTGTTTACTGGTCCACCTATGCCAATCATCCTACGCTAAAGCTTTCGAGGACAAGCATTTACAACTCGCATGTCGGACACCCACCTGCATATTCAGAATCAACGGTGAAAAATTCTCCATCGAGGCGAAATTTGAGATCTTCAATAAGGCTCGGGTCATTTGGGTCTTTTTTCTCACTGCTTCTATTCACCGAACCAATATTCAAAACCTGGGATTTCTTGCTACCATCGCGGTATATGGTAACTCCTTTACAGCCAAGCTTATACGCAAGGCTATATATTTCTTTCACCTGCTCGGGTGTTGCCATATGAGGTAGATTTACTGTCTTGGAAACTGCATTATCGACATATTTCTGAAATGCAGCCTGCATCTTTACATGCCAGCCCGGGCCAATATCATGCGCCGTAACAAATACCCTTTTAACATCATCAGGTATTTCATCTATGTCTTGAATAGCACCTTTCTTGGCAATTTCCCGCATAAGATTCTCCGAGTAGAAACCAACATTTTTTGCAACTTCTTCAAAATAAGGATTTACCTCCAGCAATTCCGTATTATCCATAACATTTCGTATATAGGCAATAGCAAAGAGCGGTTCAATGCCACTCGATGTATTACCAATAATGCTGATAGTACCGGTTGGTGCAATTGTAGTGAGCGTTGCATTTCTTTGCGGAGGATCACCCCTTTCTGCAAAAATACTCAGATCAAAGTTGGAGAAAGGGCCCCGTATCTTTGCAATTCGTATTGATTCCTCTCTTGCTTTCGAAGATATGAATTTCATTACCTTTTCCGCCATCGCAACCGCTTCATCAGAATTGTAGGCAATCTTAAGCTGGATAAGCATATCCGCAAATCCCATCACACCAAGTCCGATTTTCCTATTTGCCCGAACCATCGTTTCAATTTCCGGAAGCGGAAACTTGCTCATATCAATAACATTGTCAAGAAAATGAACTGCTGTCCTCACCACACGTTCAAGGCGCTCATAATCAATTACTCCATTTTTTACCATTTTTGCTAAGTTTAGAGAACCAAGATTACATGCTTCATACGACAGTAATGGTTGTTCACCACACGGGTTCGTGCTCTCAATCTTTCCTATTGTGGGTGTGGGATTGTCTTTGTTAATTCTATCAACAAAAATGATACCTGGATCACCTGTTTCCCATGCCATCATACTTATAAGGTCAAATAGCTGTTTTGCATTAATTTTTTGAACAATTTTTCCACTTCTTGGGTTAATAAGCGAGAAATCATCTCCATTTTTAACTGAATGCATGAACTCATCCGTAATACCCACAGAGATATTGAAATTGCTAAGAACTCCCTCTTTTCTCTTGCATGTAATAAAATCCATTATATCCGGATGATCAATCCTGAGAATTCCCATATTTGCACCCCGGCGCTTTCCCCCCTGTTTTATTACCTCTGTTGCAGAATCAAATACCTTCATAAATGAAACAGGTCCTGATGCTATACCCCCTGTTGTT
This sequence comes from uncultured bacterium, assembly GCA_965369615.1. Taxonomy (GTDB): domain Bacteria; phylum Hydrothermota; class E44-bin80; order E44-bin80; family E44-bin80; genus SOKD01. Next base: position 3,586 of record CBDUQV010000200.1, read on the forward strand.
CTAACAACATCATTAGCCGGACGAATATTAGAGAACGAAAAACCGGTTCCACCACCGGTTTTGTGAATTATTGCTGCATGTTTCACTGCATCGAAGATTTCCGGCATTGAATCTCCGACTGGAAGAACAAAACATGCGGAAAGCTGCTGCAATTCTGTCCCTGCATTCATCAATGTAGGAGAATTAGGAAGAAATTCAAGTGCAGTCATTGTTGCATTAAATTCTTCCTCGGGTGGAACAGGATCATTTTCAAATCCTACCCAAT
>CBDUQV010000201.1:0-3846 GCA_965369615.1 uncultured bacterium
CCTGAATATGAAGCAATGATGGAGGATGTTGCTCTTGAGATTGAGAATGTCAGGATAGCCTGGGATCGGGCTGTTACGGAGGCCAAGGATGATTGCATAGTACGGTCAATGCACTGTCTCTTTCGATTCTACCGGACACGGGGATGGTACCATGAAGGTCATGAGATATTCAGTAAGGTTGTTGCTCAGTACCGGGGAAAAGAAAAGAAAGCCATTTTTGCCCAGTTGCTTTCCCGGAAGGCACAGTTCATTTTCCGCCTCGGGGATTTGCACCGCGCAAGAGAGGAATTTGAGGAAAGCCTTGTAACACTTCGTGAGTTCGATCTTCCGTCTGAAATTGCCTTTGTGCTCAACTATCTCGGTATTGTACATCGGATGCTGGGCGATTTAAAAAAGGTAAAGCGCTTCCATGATGAAGCTCTTAAGATTTTCAGAAGGCTGGATGATAAGTCGGGAATTTGCACGACGCTAAGTAATATTTCATACATCACGAGCGCGCTTGGCAACTACACTGAGGCACAGAGGATAGAAGAAGAGGTGCTGGCGCTCAACAAGGAGCTCGGTGATCTATACGGCATTGCGGGCTCCCTCAGTGATCTCGGTTCCATAGCACATACGATCGGTGATCTGAAAAAATCAGAAAACCTTTATAATGAAAGCCTATCACTTTCAAAGAAACTGAAACACAGATATGGTATGGGACGGACATTGAATAATCTTGGTATCGTGAAATCCTCCATGGGAGATTATGAAGGCGCCAAGCAATGTTACCAGGAAAGCTATGAGATATTCTCAGAAATTGGTGATATGAGTGGAAAAGCAGCATCCCTGACAAACATGGGTGTGATATACCGCATGCAGGGTAAATTTGAAGCAGCACGAAGGATGCATGAGGAGACACTTGAAATTTGCAAGAAGACCGGCTATCAGGTAGGGTACGCTACGTCTCTCAACCATCTTGCAACGGCAGCGAAGGACCAGGGTGATCTTCAAACGGCAAAGAAGCTTCATGCAGAAGCGCTTGCCATTTGCGAGAAGATCGGGAATCCGTGGCTCATCTCGATAACACTCGAGAATTGCGGCGAGGTGGAGCTAATGCTCGGGGACCTCGAGAAGGCAATGGCGTGCTACTGCAGGGGCTTGAAGATAGCGGTGGATATCGATGCAAAACCACTCATATTAGCCTTCATTGTTGCCACCGCGAAGGTCCTGATACGGAGAGGTGAGCGGGAAAAGGCGCTTGTATACCTTTCCGCAGCGTATGCCCATGCTCATGTTGATCCAGAGCTCAAACGTGAAGTTGGTGATCTTATTGCCGAGATAAAAACCGAGTTATCTCGTGACAAAATTACCGAAGCGGAGAAGGATGCGAAGGCATTGAGCCTTGTTGAGGTCGCTGAAGCAATACTTGGTTCCGAGGAAGGAACTTAAATTGAAGCATAAGGATTGAAAGATGTCGACATTCCTCTTTACAGATATTGAAGGATCGACCGAAAAGTGGGAGAAGTTCCGAGTCGAGATGAGCGAGGTGCTTTCCCGGCATGATGCCATTATGTGCGAAGAGATCGAAAAACATGGTGGTCTCATCATCAAGCATACTGGTGATGGTATTTTTGCCATATTTGAGGACGGTGATCCGCTTGGATGTGCTCTCACCCTGCAGAGAACATTTGCTCAGGAGGATTGGGGTAAGATCGGTGAGCTCAGGGTGCGGATCGGATTGCATGCGGGTATCGCAGAGAAGCGTGGCAAGGACTACTTCGGGCCGGTGATCAACAGGACAGCCCGTGTCATGGGTACCGCCTGGGGCGGACAGATTGTGCTGACGCATGAGGTCAAGCAGAACGCAAAGCTTCCTGAAGGTGCAATCCTGCAGAACCTTGGTGCACATTTACTCAAAGATCTCTGCGAACCACAGCAGCTCCTTGGATTGGTGCATCCCGATATGAGCATTCGTGAATTTCCCCCTCCACGTTCACTGTCATCTTGTCCAAACAATCTTCCTATCCAGACAACACCATTCTTGGGTCGTGAGGAGGAATTGGGTAAGATAACGGAATTGCTGAAGAATCCTTCGTGCCGTTTGGTGACATTGATAGGTCCTGGTGGGATAGGAAAGACGCGTTTGGCGATACAGGCTGCGGCAGAGGAGATCGAGCGTTTTACACATGGTGTTTATTTTATTGCACTGGATCCATTGAGTTCAGCGGATTTTCTGGTATCAGCGATAGCGGAGGCATTGAAGTTTTCATTTTACAGCAAGGAGGACGAGAAGGTACAGTTTTTGAACTATCTTCGGGAGAAGGGATTACTTTTGATACTGGATAATTTCGAGCATTTGGTAGCCGGTGCTGGTATGCTATCGGAGGTACTGAACGTTGCTCCTGATGTAAAGATCATGGTAACGTCGCGTGAGTTATTGAATTTGCGTGGAGAGTGGATCGTGCAGATAGGTGGTATGGATGTCCCTGATGGTGAGCGTATTGATGTAGATGGTTTCAGTGCGGTTCAGTTATTTTTGCACAATGCGCAGCGAATTCATTCTGGGGTAGAGTTTTCAGATGAGGACAAGCGGTATGTGGTTCGTATCTGTCAATTAGTTAGTGGTTTACCGCTGGGGATAGAGATAGCGTCATCGTGGTTACGTTCATTGAGCTGCAAGGAGATAGCACAGGAGATGGAGAAGAACATAGATTTTTTAGCAACAACGATGCGTGATATCCCGGAGCGACATCGAAGTTTGCGAGCGGTATTTGACTATTCGTGGGATTTACTGCAGGAACATGAGCGTGACGTAATGCGGAAGTTATCGGTGTTTCTTGGTGGTTTTTCCCGTGCTGCGGCGGAGTTTGTTTCAGGAACATCGTTATCGGTCCTGGCATCACTGGTGGACAAGTCTTTATTGCGTCATCATGTGAGTGGTCGTTACGAGATGCTGGATGTATTGCGGAAGTATGTATTGGAGAAGTTAGGTAAACGCGCAGAGGAGAAAGAGCAGGTGTTTGACCTGTACTGCCTGTACTATGCCGATTTCCTCGATGGGCAGACATCCGAACTCTTTAAGGGAAACGAGAAAGAGGTTATTGAAAAAATACGCGAGGAAAGTGAGAATGTGAGAGCTGCATGGAATTACGCGGTGGAACACAGGAAGATCAAAGAAATCGATAAATTACTTCATAGTTTCTCAGTTTTTCATGATATTCAGGGGCAGTTTCAGGAAGGGAAAAAAGCCCTGGAGCATGCAGAGGAAATTTTAAAGACCGTTTCCGAAGAGAGCAACGAATATCTTATTTATGGCAAGGTGCTTGCCCGCATAGGCAATTTTAATGCGCGCATGGGTTCATATAAGGAAGCAGAAGCATTGCTGGAAAAAAGCATTTCCATCTCTAAAAAATTTAATGAGAAGAGGGAAAGGGCACTATCATTAATGATCCTGGGGCGCATGCATGCTCTCTTAGGAGATTATGAGAAAGCCAAAGAGTATTGTAATGAAAGCCTTCAAATAAACAAATCCATTGATAACAAAATTGGAATATCATCCAGTTTGAACGCTCTTGGTGTGATACACTATTACATGGGGGAGTACGATGATGCACAGAAGCTGCTTTTAGAGAATCTTACACTGAGCGAACAGATTGGGTATTTGAAGGGCATTTCTTCTTCCTTTACCAATACCGGACTTGTTGCGTATCAACTTGACCGCTATGATGAGGCGTAAGAGCTTCTCAAAAAGATCCTTGAGCTGGATACAAAGGTTGGAGACAGGATTGGAATTGAAAACATACTCAACAATCTTGGGCTCGTTTACAGGATGAAAGGTGATTTTGAAAATGCAAAGAAATATTA
>CBDUQV010000202.1:0-3820 GCA_965369615.1 uncultured bacterium
TCTTCAATCTTTGAAGAAAGGAAATTTTCCAATGATGAAAGTGTCTCCTCTAACACTGTTTGCCTATCAAGTGTACTCAGCATTTCCTCAACGAGTTCATTGAGCTTACGTGTGGATACATTCATTGCTTGAAAGCCTGTAGTTATTGGCTTAAAATCGTCTTTGCTCTCTCTCAGTTTTTCTGAAGTGTCATACATAATTTGGTGCACATTTTTAAGGGTTAGTTTTGCCTTGTTTACAGAATCTTCAATAGTCTTTAGGGCACCAGAGGATTGCTTGGAAAGGTCTTTTATTTGAGTCACAATAACATCGAGATTCTCTTTGAACTCAAAAGCTCTGGCGGATTCAATTGATGCGTACAGGGAAAGGAGGTTACTTCTCTTGGAGAAAAGCTTAAGCTTCTTTAGTATCTCACCAACCCATTGCATTTCTTTTTCCAGAGAAGAAAAGTACGAATCCGCTCGCTCCGCAAGTGCTGTCATCCTATCAATGATGGTAAGCACCTTCTCTGACAGGATATTTGTTTCGTTAAAAAGGTTGGCAACCTCTTCTAATATATTCATCAGGGAATCAGTTTCCTGCGCTATCTCCTGTTTGATGTGTTTATTATCTTCAATAATTGAAAGGATCTGGACCATTTTCTCTTTTTGGGATTCGAAATGTTTTGTTGCCTCAAGGGATGATTCCCGGATTTGGGACGTTAAGGAAGAAACCTTTGCCATGTAATCTTTCAACTTATGCGTATTAATGGCAATCATTCTTGTATGAGCATTAAATGAGGATTTCTCTTTTTGCTCAAGAGATCCCATGAGCAATAACATATTCTCGACAAACCTGTTGACAAGGAGAGAAAGTGAATTCTGGCTTTGTTCAAGTGTGGTTAGGTTTCCTGTTTCTATGAGCGATTGTGTTGCAAATGCAGCAATGATCTCTTCTTCTTGCCCCAGTTTATTCTTTATTCCAAGTTGTTTGTCAACAGCAGTGTGGATTATGTTGGAAACATCCATGAATTCTCCAAGCAAGTTTTCGCTTGATTTGAGCTTGACCTTCATATCCTCCGCATTTTGCTTGACCTGCTCCATGTTGTGTGTGAGTTCAGCGGTGAAATTAACTGCTTCACTTGTCTTTGTTTGAAACCTTTTTATCATCTCGGGGACCTCGACGGTAATATTCAATGATTCTTTTGTTAACTGAGTTAATTCCCGTGCTATTACTTCAAACCCCTTTCCTTTTTCCCCGGCATGGAATGCTTTAATTCCAGCGTTTCTTGATACACCACGGGTAAGGTGAGAAATATTGTGTATTCTATCGATTGCAACCTCAATATGTTTGATTCGCTCACCGAGTTCTCGCAAACTTTCGATTGATTTGGAGATGATTTCAGTTATCTTGGTGAATCCCGTTGTTGCGGTTTCAAGGTTGGCATATCGAATCTCCCAGTCGCGTTTCTGTTCTTCAAGCGCCGAAAAAGCAACCTCTGTTGCTTCTGCAATTATCTGGATTGATGCAAAAAGATTATGTGTTTCCCTTTTCATAGCTGCAAGTTTTTCCGATATTATGTAGCCACCGCTTGTTACGCTACGGAGGGCATTTTCTCTCAATTCAAACTCAGAGCGTAACTCATCGTTGCTTTTTACAATTGCGTCCGCATGCTGTCGAAGCAGCTTGAGGGTTTCTTCCAAATCCTCTTCTGAGAGACATGTATATGTTGCGGTCTTGTCCATTTTTTGCTTTCAAGTGAAAAGATTCATTTTCATCCAATTTATAAAAGATAATGTTCTCATTGTCAAGTGAAATGTGGCAGGATGTTCGGTGGACAGGATTTTCATATACGAAAGAGGCGATACACTTGCTCGTTTTTCTCTTGACTTTTTTCCGGTAATATAGTAGTATAAAATGTTATGGATTTTTTGTTGATTAAAGGCAGAAAGATGACTTAAAAGTAAGCACTCAGTGACAGCTTTTTTGGAATGCAACGATGTTGAATGAATATGTACCTTACAATGAGGGTTTTTAAAGGGCAATGTTATGAGGATTTCATTTGTAAAGAAACTCATTGAGCTTATTCAGGAAATGGACGTGGAAGAGGTGGAGATCAGACGTTGGTTCACCTCAATTCGCATCAAGATGAATTCTACGGGAGCGCCATTGGAACGGAAAGCGAGGGGAATTCATCAGAAAGCTGTTCAGCAACTTGCTGAAGCAGAAGAGGTAGAAGAAAAAAGCACTGAGATAAATGTTATAGCCATTAAAACTCCCATGGTAGGAACATTTTACCGAGCGCCTGCACCTGACGCGCCTTCGTATGTTGAGATCGGTGACCATGTTTCTGTGGGGAAAATTGTATGTATTGTTGAGGCAATGAAGATATTGAATGAAATAGAATCAGATGTGAGCGGTACCATTACGGATATTCTTGTGAAGAACGAAGATCCGGTGGAATATAACCAGAAGCTCTTTTTAGTTAACCCAGAATGAGGAAATTATTATGAATCTTAAAAGTCTTTTGGAGAGGATGGTCAGGGATGAAGCAAGTGATCTGCATTTGAAGGCTGGGTCACCTCCTGTGTTGAGAATTGATGGAAGATTGACAGCTCTTAAAGAAGAACCATTGAGTCCCGAAGAACTTCGGAAAACTGCCCAGCAAATTATGACGAAGGATCAACAGGATGAGTTTATCCGGACGAAGGAATTGGATTTTGCCATCGGTGTTTCGGGGCTTGCACGTTTCAGGGTGAATGTGTACATGCAGAGGGGCAGTGTTGCGGTTGCAATGAGAACAATTCCGCCTTCTATTAAGAGAATTGACGAGCTGAATGTTCCTCAGGTACTCAAGGATCTCTCGCTCAGACGCAGGGGATTGGTACTGTGCACCGGTACAACAGGAAGTGGAAAATCAACGACACTTGCTGCAATGATCGAACATATCAATGAGAATATTAGCCAGAATGTCATCACTATTGAAGACCCGATCGAATTCTTATTTCGAGACAAAAAGAGTATCATCAGTCAACGAGAGCATGGTATGGATACTCATAGTTTTTCGAGTGCACTCAAGCATGTTATGCGTCAGGATCCGGATGTTATTCTGATCGGTGAGATCAGGGACAAGGACACTATGGATGTTGCCTTGAAAGCTGCAGATACAGGGCATCTTGTGCTGAGTACTCTGCACACATTGAATGCAAGTGAAACGATAAACAGAATTATATCTTTTTATCCTCCGCATCAGCAACAACATGTGAGGGTACTCCTTTCAGCGACACTTGTTGCGGTTATTTCCTTACGGCTTCTTGCTCGGGCTGATGGAAAGGGGAGGGTGCCCGCTGTTGAAATAATGATCGTGACACCAACAATCAAAGAATATATTCTTGATCCCATAAAAACGCTTCTCATCCCTACAGCAATTGAAGAAGGTTCGCAGTACTTCATGCAGAGTTTTGACCAGTCAATAATGAAGCTTTACAGCGATGGCACCATTAGTTATGATGATGCTATGTCAAATGTTACCAACCCAGATGAGTTCAACCTCAAACTTCGTGGTATTAAGGGAACCTCAGAAGCTGGTTGGACAGATTTTGAAAGTAGAAGTTAGCTTGGATGTTCAAAAGAGTCCTTGTAGCAAACAGAGGAGAAATAGCTCTCAGAATAATCCGGGCCTGCCAAGAACTTGGGATTGAGACGGTTTCAATTCCTTCAGAGATTGATGAGGATTCCCTGCATGTTCGTTTCTCGGATCAATCCGTCTGTATAGGTCCCCCTCAAAGCCAGAGAAGTTACCTCAGCTCAAAAGAGATAATTAGTGCATGCCTTGTTACAA
>CBDUQV010000203.1:0-3715 GCA_965369615.1 uncultured bacterium
AGTAGAAAAATATCTGGGGGATAGGAAAGGAGAAAAGGATGGAGATAAAGAGTGAAAATGATTTCAATGTAGAGGTTTTGAAATCTGAAATACCTGTGCTTATCGATTTCTGGGCACCCTGGTGTGGACCATGTCAGATGGTTTCTCCGGTCATTGAAGAATTGGCAGAGGACTATTCGGGCAAGATAAAGGTCTATAAGATGAATGTTGATGAAGTCCCATCTGTCGCGCAAACATACAATATTATGAGTATTCCTACCATTGCTCTGTTTAAGAATGGGAAAATAGTTGAACAAATCATAGGTGCTTTGCCAAAGAGTTCTATAGAGGAAATAATTAATCCTCATATTTAGTGTTCTCACTTTCTTTTTGGAGGTAATGATTTTAAGATGATTGTTTCTGTGGCAAGCGGTAAAGGAGGAACGGGTAAGACTACTGTAGCAACAAGTCTTGCATTGTTTCTTGAAGAATTCTATGAAGGTAAAATACATTTTCTTGATTGTGATGTTGAGGAACCCAATGCTCACATTTTTTTGAAGCCTCAGATTACAAAAAGAACCCCTTTTGGTATTCCTATCCCCGAGGTGGATCTAACAAAATGTAACTTTTGTGGAAAGTGTGGCGAGGTATGTGCATATAATGCTATTATTGTCGTTAAGGAAAATGTGCTCGTTTTTCCCGAACTTTGTCATGGTTGTGGAGGATGCAGCCTTCTCTGTCCACAGCATGCAATTGTTGAGAAAGAGAGGGAAATTGGTATTCTTGAACAAGGTTTCTGTGGAAAGATAACGTTTCTTCATGGAAAACTGAACATTGGCGAACCAATGGCAAGCCCGTTAATAAAATTTGTAAAAGAGGTTATAAAAACCAATGATGCAAATGACATAACAATTATAGATGTTCCTCCCGGTACATCTTGTCCCGTAGTGGAAGCGGTAAAAGGGAGTGACTTTACGATACTTGTTACAGAACCAACTCCATTTGGACTTAATGACCTTAAACTTGCAGTAGAAACCCTGAGAAAATTGAAAATACCATTTGGTGTTGTTGTGAATTGTGCTGGAACAGGTGATATGGGTGTAACAGAATACTGCAGCGAAGAGAAGATACCTCTGATTGCAGAGATACCGTATGATAGAAATATTGCAGTGCTTTATTCTTATGGTGTATCTATGTTAAAAGAAGGTAATAAATACAGGGATATATTCAGAAAAATATGGGAATATCTGATGACATTAAAATGATAGAAATCAAATGAAATTACCAAACCACAATATACAAATCACAAACAATTCACAAAAAAGGATAATTACCAAATAACAATGAAACAGATTGTTGTTATAAGTGGTAAAGGTGGAACGGGAAAAACAATTATCACTGCATCGTTTGCAGCACTTGCACAAAATAAGGTACTCTGTGACTGCGATGTGGATGCAGCTGACCTCCATCTTCTTCTCCATCCTGAAATACAGGAGACCCATCAATTTACCGGTGGCAAAAAGGCAGTTATAGATAGTGAACTTTGTTCAGGATGTGGCGAATGTATAAAGGTTTGCAGGTTTGATGCGATTTCTTCTGACTTCATTATTGACCCTATTTCCTGCGAGGGTTGCTCTGTCTGTTCCTTTGTCTGTCCAACAGAGGCAATTAGTATGAAAGAGAATATATCGGGTGAATGGTATATTTCTGAAACACAATACGGACCAATGGTTCATGCCAAACTCGGAATTGCTGAAGAAAATTCTGGAAAACTCGTCTCCGTGACAAGGGAGGCAGCAAAACGGGTTGCAGAGAAAAAGAAAAAGGATTTTATAATCATTGATGGTCCCCCAGGGATTGGCTGCCCTGTTATTGCTTCACTTTCAGGTACGGACCTTGCAGTGCTCGTAACTGAACCAACCCTTTCTGGTATACATGACCTAAAAAGGATACACAGCGTTGCAAAGCACTTTGGAATAAAGACTGCTTGTGTAATCAACAAGTATGATATAAACTATGAAAACTCAACAAGCATAGAGGAATGGTGCAGAAAAGAAGGTATTACCGTTATCGGAAAGATCCCTTTTGAGCCAGAGATAACAGAATCAGTTGTTAGAGGTGTACCTGTAGTAGAATATTCAAAAAGTCCAGCAGCAGAAGAGATAAGAAAAATTTGGAGATTGATACATTGAAGCACGTATATGGACCGGTGCCATCAAGAAGACTTGGGTTTTCCCTTGGTGTAGACCTTGTTCCACATAAGGTTTGCACGTATGACTGTATTTACTGTCAATTAGGTAAAACAACAAAAAAAACTATTCAAAGAAAGGAATATATTGAAACAGGAAAAATTCTCTCTCAGATAAGAAAAGAGATTTCCTCTAAACAGAAAATCGACTATATTACGCTTTCAGGTTCTGGTGAACCTACACTCAACACAAACATAGGATACCTTATTACTGAGATAAAGAAAACAACAGATATTCCCGTCGCTATTATAACCAATGGTTCTCTTCTCTGCAATGAAAAGGTAAGAAAAGCGCTGCTTCCCGCTGACCTTGTAATTCCATCCCTTGATGCCGCATGTGACAGTACCTTTAAGATAATAAACCGTCCACATTCCTCTATCATCTTTGACAGAATTGTTATGGGGCTTCTTGATTTTAGAAAGGAATTCACAGGTAAAATCTGGCTCGAGATAATGTTAGTCAAAGGTCTAAATGATTCAAGGAAAGAAATAAAACTTTTCAAGTCAATAATATCAGAAACTGTGTTTGATAAGATTCAGTTGAATACCGTTGTTCGACCACCGGGTAATGCATCCGCTGCTCCTCTAAGTATAAAAGAACTGAAGAATATAAAGGAATTAATAGGTGAAGATTGTAAGATAATCCCGGAGTTTAGGAGAAAGAAACAAGCGGTTTCTTTAAAAGGTAATGAAAAAAGGATTCTGGAATTAATAAAAAGAAGACCTGTTACATTATCTGATATTTCGGCATCCTTGGGTATCAACAGAAATGAAGTAGTTAAATATCTTGATATTCTTAAAAAAAACGATATAATAAAAATCTCGCATTTTGAAGGTAAGCAATACTTTGAAAGTAAATAGACATACTTTCTCAATTTCGGGTTTCTATAAAACGATAAACAAGAAGGAGGTAGATAATGCGGATTGCCATATCAACAGATGGATTGAATGTTGCATCGCATTTTGGAAGATGTCCTGAATACACCATAGTTGATGCAGAAGACGGTAAGCTTGTAAAAAAAGAAACGATTGGAAATCCCGGACACGAACCCGGTTTTCTCCCGAAGTACCTTTCAGATATGGGTGTAAACTGTATTATCGCCGGAGGGATGGGACCGAGGGCACAGGGTTTTTTTTCTCAATACAATATTGAGACAGTAATTGGGGTAGTGGGTCCTATTGATAAGGTGATAGATGATTTTATGAAGGGTGAACTTATCACGGGCGAAAGTCAGTGTGACCATGATAGTCCATCTCATAAGCAATGCAATGGAAAGAATTAAGAAAGAAACCACCATAGAAGAGATTCTCGAGAAATTTCCTGTTGCAGTTAAAATATTTATGGACTTCAGGATTCCCTGCCTTGTCTGTGGTGAAGCACTCTGGGGAAACGTTGAAGAAGCGGCAGAGAAATATAAAGTAAACCTTGATGACCTTCTTGCTAAACTTAATCGAACAGTACAAGAAAATTGGTAGCCGCAGATTTTG
>CBDUQV010000204.1:0-3708 GCA_965369615.1 uncultured bacterium
AACATATTGTAGATTAACGATATAGCTGAAAACCCTTTAATTTATTGAATATTTTGCTTGACAAAATTTCAAAAATCTGCTAAAAACAATAATAATAAGACTTTTCAGAGGAAAGGAGGTGAAATAGATGAACAAACAAGACTTTATAGACAAGATAGCAAAGAATGCGGACATTTCAAAGAGAGAAGCAAAAGACGCTATCGACACTCTTTTTACCGAAGTCACCAAGGCTTTAAAGAAGGGTAAGAAAGTGACCTTTGTTGGATTTGGAACATTCTCAACAAGAAGGAGAAAGGCAAGAAAGGGAAGAAACCCCAAGACAGGTGAAGCGATCAAAATCGCTGCAAAGAGAGTTCCAAAATTCTCAGCAGGGAAAGCTTTGAAAGAAGCAGTAGCGCACTAACATTGTTTCTGCATAAAAAAAGGGGTAAGCCATAGGCTTACCCCTTTCTGTTTGAATGCGTTTGATCGTTTACTTTTCTTACTGAATATATACTATTTTCTTTGTCATGGAGAAGCTTTTGGTTTTCAAGCGGTAGAAATAAACTCCGCTTGCTACATGTTTTTTGAGGTTATCTTTGCCATCCCATTTCATTGTATAGTACCCTGGCTTTAAGGTGCTGTTGTTGATCGTCTTTATCATCCTTCCACTAACATCATAAATTTCGAGAAGACAATTGGTTTCTTCTGGGACGTCAAAAGCAAAGCAGCATCTGCCGTAAAATGGGTTTGGGTAGATGTTGTGCAGTTTGTAACATCGCGGGGCGCCTGATGGATGTGTTTGTATGCCGCTTGGGTTGGTCGATTGCATCAGGCGAATCATCCAATTATGACTTGTCCAGTTATTCCATCCATTTGAAACATTATACCACCATGAACGGGAGGTAGGAGAGAAGTTGTCCGCGCCGATACCTGGTGAGTTTGGCGATGATGGGTCCCAATGCATTACGATCCAGAAGTCATTGAGTGCTGTTACCTCAAAGGTATCAAAGGTAAATTCAGCCCATGATAGTGGAGCAGGTGCGCTCACGTTATATACTTCTCTCAAGGGCGCTATTGTATCCGGAAGACCCGAAGCATTGCTGCACAACTGGACATAGTCAAGAGCGGTTGTTGCATTAACATAGATGCGCCCTCCGGTAAAGGAGAATGGCGGAGAAAGTGTTGGTGTAAATTTGACCGCGAACTTGTTGTTTTCGTAAGTTGAACCCACGATATAGAAAGCCTCAGGCACACCGTCATCATAGATTATTTCGTAGCTTACGTAGAAAGGTTTTGATGTAGTGTCGTTCCCTGGATCAATGTCCTCGGCAACATTAACAGTAATGTCACCCGAATGGTTTCCTGTATTTGCAGGTGAAATCGGCGTAAATGAGATGGTTGCTTCAGTTTCAGGGGCAAGCGCAGAAGAAAACGTTGTATCAACACAGATAGGGATCCCAAGACTGTCCCGTATGGTGAAGACAGCCTCGATTGTTTCTGTGTAAGAACCGTTATTGTAAATTACAGCCTGTGGTGCAATTTGCATATTGATGGTTGTCTCATGAAAGGGGACATCAATATGTTTCGCTTCTGCATCATGATAGCATTTGATAATGAGACAGAGCGTATCATCACCACTGTACTGGTCTCCGGTGAGTTCACACCACGCATATGCTTTATAGTAGTTGTATTCTGCTGGTATCCAATCAGGGGAAAATATTTCCTGCAGTGTTGCGCCAGGAGCAAGGTCGGGGATAGTTCCAGAAGATGAGTAGATAGTTGTTCCTGTTGAATCTTCAATTGAGAAAAAAACATTGAAGGAAGCTGTGTCATCTCCGTAGTTTGCAAACGTTGCCGTGGGTGATATCACAGCGTTAACCTGAACAAGATGACCAGGGCTATCGATAGATTCCGTGGCAGCATTAAGTGACGGAGTGCTCCCAACGAGTATTGAGTAAACCTCCCCTCCATTTCCCATCTGGTATGCGTGAACCGCCTTTCCGCCAGCGGTTATGTTCTCGCCATTTGCTGAGATAGCGCAATCGAAGAGCGATCCGGGTTCCTCATTTCGCGTTACTCCAATAATTGGAGCTGGATCGTTCTTTGCGTGGACTGTCAGAACATAAAAGGTTCCGGTCTGAGCCGTATCACCCCATGAAGCGGCAACTCCCATTGAGCCATCGCTGGAGAGTCGGGCAGCTCGCACGTAGGCGCCATAACTGCCATAATTCTGGTAGGTCCACAAAGGCGTCGATGATGCAGCATCGAACATCACGGTCTTTCCATTGCTGTATCCCGTTCCTGCAATAATGGTTGAACCGTCATCGGATATATCAACTGTTGCAACCCAGGGACCTCCGATCGTACTCTCCCAGAGCTGCACATGCACGGTTCCATTCCATTCGTACAGGGTTACTTTTCCATAAAAATCACCTTTTACAATTCTGTTTCCGTCAGCAGAGAGTGCTGCTGCAGTCTGGCCATAGTTTGCAATGGTTTCCCGCAATACGCCGTTTTCGAATATTGAATGAACATAATAAGTGGAGACGAGTGCAATAGAGCCATCGGATGAAAGCTCCACTCCGTAGATGCCGTTTCCTCTATCAAAATCAACTGCATAGAGAGAATCACCATTTTTATTGAATGCGAAAAGCCTTCCCGTAGAACCGTTATCTGCCGCCACGACCGCAACCGAACCATCAGCCGAAACTGCGCATTGACCGGATTTGAATGCAGCGGGATAGTAATATACCTTCATAGGTATGGATGATATTTTATCCCAGACCATAAAGGGTGCTCCTGAACTCGCAGCGGCGATGAGGTGTCCATCCATTGAGGATGCAACATCAATCATCCAGTTAGAAAGTGGCATCGAATAGTGCCAGATAGGGATTTCATCCTTCAAACTCCGATATAATGATACCCGCTCGTTGTTGAGCCACCAACCGGTTGTAATGTTCATTCCGTCGCCTGTTATAGTGACATCTTCAGCAACAGCATTCAGGTGGCTTCTGTCAACCCAGAGAACAGTCGTATCAGTGTATTTTCCATGAGGACTGCTGATTCTTTCGAGCGGTGATTCGGGAATTCTTTTTTCTCCGGTAAAGATATACGTATGCGAGAGAACCTCGCCCTTCGAATCAGTTGTGTATTCGCAGTACACACCTGGCAGCAATGTTCCTTCTGTTGCATTTCCATGCAGTACAGATGCAAGGATGAGAAGAAGGAGAAGACGAGTAAAAAATCGCATAGTGCCTCCTTTTTACATTTTTTTGTGCTTTATCTGGATGTTGAGATCTTGAGAATGGTGCCCGATGAATCAATAAGAACTTTTACGATTCGCGGGATCCGAACACCATCTTCTGTTTGCACATCGTTCTTGAAGGTAAATTTGTAAACCTTCTTTTCGCGCGGTGTTCTTGGGAGAGCAATGCTGAGCTTTTTGTAAACAGCAGGTTCGGGCTTTATTGTAATTGTTTCTGCAGAGGGTTCGACCCCTTTCATTTCAGGAAATTGAGCTTCTATTTTCTCCCTGACTTTCTTACGGATTTTCGGATTGATAGTATCCATCTGTTCACTCCGTGTATGGTTTTTCTTATGCTTCGGTATTATAGAAGAAAAGAACTACGGTGTCAATAAAAAAAGGGGCAGTTCATATGACTGCCCCTTCTTTGTTTTTCCTGAGCGAGGATTATCTCAGGTGAAGCATCTTCCCGGTGTGGACGT
>CBDUQV010000205.1:0-3696 GCA_965369615.1 uncultured bacterium
ACAAGAATTTCTCCCCGGGGGAATTGAAACCATAGAAGCAGAAACAACAGCTTTTGTTGAAAACCATTCCCGTTACCTCAAAGAAATCAGAGAAATTATAAAGAAAGAAGGCCTGGACAGTATCGGTTTAACGAGCGTGCAGTACATAGATGCGTCCGAAATGTGCGTTCGTGTTGAAAATCCAATCCCCTACTTTGCAGGAATTAAAACAGAAGAAGAAATCGATCTCGTAAGGAACTCCGCTGCAATACTCAAGAACGTCTATGCAAAGATAAAGGATATGATATATGATGGATGCGGCGAGATTGAATTGCGGAATCTCATTGATATTGAACTGCATAACCAGGGAAGCGAAAGACGTGCTTTTCCCACAAAAGTTGCTTTTGGGAAAAAGACAGCAACTATTTTCCCTGTGTCCACCATGGAGAAATTGAAAAAAAACGATATCATCTTGATCGATATGGGGGGAATGTACAAGGGATACATTACAGAAATGGCTCGAACGATTTTCCATGGTGAACCTGATGCACAAAAAAAAGCAATTTATGAAATCGTTTTATCCGCATACAACAAAATGAAAGAATTTATTAAGCCGGGTATCGTTGCTTCGGCTGCGAACGCAGTCGTACGGGATTATTTTAAGGAAATAGGACATGAACAGTATTGCTATCATCCACTTGGCGAGTCAACCGGTTTTGTTAAAGGCGGTATCTCCCTTGCACCGAACGATAAAAATGTGCTAAAATCCGGCATGGTTTTCATCGTTGAACCAGCACTGTACATACCCAACTGGGGGGGAGTCAAAATAAAGGAGACTATTCTCATAACAGATACTGGTATGGAGGAATTATCCGGTGGGCCCGAATAATATGAATGAACTATTCACCAGAGCAGATAAAGCAACAGAAAAACCGCTTGCTGACAGAATGCGACCGGTGAAGTTAACCGAATTCATAGGCCAGGAACACCTCATCGGCAGGGGCAAAGCATTAAGAAAAGTAATAGAGGAAGGAAAGGTTCCTTCAATGATTCTCTGGGGACCTCCGGGAAGCGGTAAAACAACACTTGCCTTTCTGGTTGCACAGTACACAAAAGCCCATTTTATCAATTTCAGTGCTGTTCTCTCAGGTATAAAAGAAATTAGAAGTACCGTTGAAGCAGCACGACTCAAGCGCAACTTTAAAGGACAGCAGGTTATTCTCTTTGTTGATGAATTTCACCGATTCAATAAATTGCAGCAGGATGCTTTTCTCCCCTATGTTGAAGACGGAACCTTGACACTTATCGGGGCAACAACAGAAAATCCTTCATTTGAGATCAATTCGGCACTCCTCTCGCGAGTCAAGATATACACGCTTAAAAAACTGAATACCGGGGAAATCAAGAAAGTCCTCGAAAACACCATCAAATCAAAAAAGGGATTTAACGGAAAAGTCGAGCTCGCCAAAGATGCATTCGATTTTGTAGCCGTCATTGCTGATGGAGATGCTCGTGTTGCGCTCAATATAATTGAAATTGCTCACAATGTTGCGCCTTCAAAAAACAAAAAAAAGAATATTACACTGAAAATTGTAGAAGATGTAGCCCAGAAAAAAACGCTTTTCTATGACAAGAAACAGGAAGAGCATTATAATCTTATTTCTGCATTACACAAAAGCGTCAGGGGAAGCGATCCTGATGCTGCGCTTTACTACCTTGCACGGATGTTGGAATCAGGCGAAGATCCTCTCTATATTGCCCGGAGGCTTGTTCGCATGGCAGTTGAGGATATTGGGCTTGCTGATCCCTTTGCCCTGACACTTGCCATATCTGCAAAAGAAGCTGTGCATTTTGTTGGAATGCCGGAATGCAATTGTGCCCTAGCAGAAGTGGCGGTCTATCTGGCAACTTCACCAAAGAGCAATGCAATTTACACCGCATACGAGCACGCAAAGAATGATGTTTACAATATACCAGGTGCAGAAATTCCATTCCGCTTGCGCAATGCTCCCACATCCTTCATGGCAAATAGGGGATATGGCAAAAATTATCGCTATGCACATAACTTTCCCGGGGGTTTTGTTCCGGAAGAATACCTCCCCGATATTTTAAAGGGAACCATCTATTACAAACCAACAGATAGAGGAAGGGAAGCGAAAATTAAGGAGAGACTTGAGAAGTGGAGAGAATTAGTAAAGAAGGAGAAGAATAAAGGAAAGAATAAATGAAGAATTTAGTTTACTGCGGAATAATTTTGCTTCTACTTGTTCTTAGTGCTTCTACCAGCTTTGCACAAGCAGAGTTAAAATTTGAGGATGAGGAAAAAGGGAAAGTAGAAATGCATGGTGGTGATGAGTGGATTGCGATGGATAAATTTTTCCATGTAGCAGCAAGTGCCGGAATAACCGGGCTTTCTTATCACCTTTACCATTGCCAATATAATAATCCTGAAAATAAAAGCGTTTACTTCTCTATTTCAATTGCTACCGCATCAGGACTCGGGAAGGAATTCATCGATGCTCAATACCGAAGAACAGGTTGGAGCTGGAAGGATATTACCGCAGATGCGGTCGGGATTGCTCTGGGGTACTTGCTCTTTATTCAATTGGGGAAGTAATTCCTATGCAAAAGATTTTTATTACCCGCCTTATTCCGGAGAAGGCTATTTCCATGCTCAGAGAGCATTTTTCAGTCCGCATCAACAAAAAGAAGAGACAGCTTACCAAAGAGGAATTGGCCTCACGGATAAAGGATGTGTTTGGACTCCTCCCCCTTCTCACCGACAGGATAGATAAAAACGTTATCGCTTCAGCAAAGCAATTAAAAATTATTGCAAACTACGCTGTCGGTTTTGATAATATCGATATTCAGGAGGCAACCAGACGATGTATTGTGGTGACCAATACACCGGACATCCTTACCAAAACGACTGCAGAACTTGCCTGGGCGCTCCTTTTTGCCGCTGCGCGAAGAATCGTTGAATCTGACGCGTTCATCCGCAAAGGAGCATTCAAAGGTTGGGAACCCACCCTTTTGCGTGGCTGTGACATTGGTGGAAAAACGCTCGGTATTATTGGCGCAGGAAGGATAGGTACAGCTTTTGCCCTTGGTTCGCGTGGGTTTGACATGCAGGTCCTGTACTATGATAGGCAAAAAAATCCTGTGCTCGAAAGGAAACTTAAGGCAAAAAAAGTGGGTTTGCGTACGCTGCTTCAATTATCAGATTTTGTTTCCATTCATGCCCCGCTGACAAAAGAGACATTCCATCTTATCGGAAAAAAGGAAATCGCATCCATGAAAGATACAGCCATTCTCATCAACACATCACGCGGAACGATAGTTGACGAGCAAGCACTTGCTGATGCATTAAAGAAGAAAACTATCGCAGCTGCCGGACTTGATGTGTTTGAAAAGGAACCATATGTCGTAAAGAAACTCACTCGATGTTCCAATGCAGTGCTCACGCCGCACATTGGAAGCGCCACCATTGAAACACGTGAAAAGATGGCAGTTATGGCTGCTCAGAGCATCATCGATGTACTTTGTGGAACGACTCCAAAAAATATCGTTAACAGAATAAGAGAATAAGAGGATAAAGGAAACAGGGTCGGCTATTGCCGACCCTGTTTATTAATACTTTAGAATTGCAACAACCGTACCGTCTTCACAAAACCACCGGCTTCCATCCGCAAGAAGTACATTCCCATTGCCGTAGTT
>CBDUQV010000206.1:0-3684 GCA_965369615.1 uncultured bacterium
AATGAGTGCACTTAAGAATATTGTGAAATACTCGCATAGTACACTCATTTTTTACTACGCTGGACACGGGATACGCCGAGGTAATGAGACATTTTTCGCAAACTATGATGTGGATACCAAAAAGGTGGAGGAAACGGGATTTTCTCTCACCGATCTTGGACGCATTCTCAAGGATAACTGGAAAGGTAACCGTCTTCTTTTATTTGCAGATTGTTGCCACTCAGGAGCACTGGCATCCGTGGTTGAGCTATACGAAGGATCTGATGTCCGAGCAGCGTGCATTACCTCTGTAGTGGCTTCCAATGTTTCGACTGGTCGGTGGACCTTTACGGAATCATTGGTCAAAGCATTCGCAGGTTATTGGATAATAGACATGGATGGAGATTGCAGAATTAGCTTTTCTGAAGTCGATACATTCATTCAACAGGAAATGCGCTTTCGCGAAAAGCAGCTTACGTATGCTGTTGCAACCAATAATTTCAATGATGACTTTCTTTTCCGTAAGGCAGAACCGCATAGTACAGGAAAAGATGCCAATGGTCCCTGGAGATTCATGGAATACGTTGAATGCAAATGGCAAGGCGTATGGTACCTTGCACAGATTATCGAGTGTCGGGAAAGCGAGTGGAAGGTTCACTATATCAATTATGAGGATAGATGGGATGAGTGGGTAGGTGGTAGCAGGCTTCGCAAACCCGCTGGAATTAATGTGCACTTAGGGGATAAAATTGAGGTTGGGTGGGGGGGGACATGGTGGAAAGCGATAGTTATTAAGATAAGAAACAACTTTGCTCTCATTCACTACGTTGGCTATGGTAGCGAGTGGGATGAATGGGTGACAAAGGAAAGAATACGGAAATGAGTGCGAAAAATAAAATATTAAAAGGCGATACCTGCGGTGAGTGTGAATGTTGGAGCAATGGATGAGGCATCACCGGGTGTATCGGTAATAATGATGATAGGTATCTCAAAGCGCATATCAAATGCTTCGCTGAAAGACTTTCCTACGCCAAGGTTTAGTATCAATCCGGCTGCAGTTCCATCACTTGACATTTTGCTTCCACCTCCATCGAGATACTCGCCCAAACTTTCGTCCGTATAGCTTTTTTCTTCCCAATTGACATTTATTATACCCAATCCACTTCCTGCCACAAAGAAGGTGCTCGATTTAGCTGGCATGTAACCAATAAGGTAATTGCCCGTTATCCCAATGACCAAAATATCTGTTGATTCAATATATTCATGGGATCCAATTGTTGTTTCTTCCCTTGAATGACTGCTGAAAACAAGAGCTCCCAATTCAACAGGACTATTTCCAGCAAGCAAAAAATTAGCTCCTAATCCGTATGCCATACCTAAATTGATATCTGTTCCAATTCCCCCGCGAATGCCAATTCGCTCAGTTTCGAACGCAAATGTGGAAGAGGGAACAATAAGCAGGATAAGTGAGACACAAGCGATTATTAAGAAACTCCTTCTCATAAAACCTCCTTTTTATGCCTCTTTATGAACAGAAGCATTTCATTAAGTTCAGAAAAATAGTATACAAAATGTGTCGGTTGTTTGTCAAGGAAAAAGAGGATTGCGGGGTCACCAAGATCATTCCCTATTCAGTAACCAATTTTAACCTTGACATCAGTATTTATATCCAATAGGATAAAAGAAATAATAATGGTGAGAATAGTCTCAATAAGTTAAATAACTTAAAAGGAGGTTCTGATGAATCCGGGGAGAGAGAAATACTATAAAGGTGTGTTCTTTGTAGCGATGCTGTATGATATTATCCTGGGTATTATTTTCACTTTTTTCTTCAAGCAGGCTTTTGGGTGGATAGGAATAGCCCATAAACTGCCCAATTACGGAGCTTATCTCTCATTAATAGGTTCTTTTTTATTTATCATTGGTGTAGCCTATTTTCTGATTTTTCGGGGCGACCTGCGAAGGAATTTGGATTTAATAATAGTGGGTACGCTTTATAAATTGGCTTATTTTGGGGTAGCCATCTACTATTTAATAGTTGGCGATTATCCTCATATTATATTTCTTGCGCTCTTTGGTGTGATCGACATTATCTTCTTCTTTATGATGCTTGAGTGCATTATTTTCCTTCGCAGAATTCATGTGACTGAAAAGAAATAGGTGCCTGCGCAGTTATTTCATATCCCTAACCACGATACGATGCTTTGCATCCTGCCGCATTAAAAATACAGGAGCTCTAATTAGACGATCTTTATTCATTGGTTTTGTCATGTGTCTTTTTTTCGTATCCCTTTGCTTTCCACAAACAAACTGGACAAAATATCAGAACAATCCGGTTATGGTTAAGGACACTACCATTCTCGGAACGTGGGAATGGGCTGCGATTGGGCAGCCATTTTGCCTTTTTGAAAATGATACATTCAAGATGTGGTATGTTGCAGCAGGTGTTGCTTATATCGGAGATACAATAGTGCGTGGTCGCATCAGCTATGCATATTCAATTGATGGATCGACATGGATAAAGCGTGACCCACCGACGCCTGTTCTCGATGTCGGGCAGCCCGGAGCATGGGATTCCCGATGGTGCGATACACCGGCACTCCTTAATGATGGTACCGAATATAAACTCTACTACTGCGGTGATTCACTTTCTGTTGTTTTTTCGGCACTTGGTGTAGCCACATCACCGGATGGTATTACATGGACCCGCTATCCGAGCAATCCAATCCTCAAACGGGGTGAACTCCTGGATTGGGACGGTTTCTGGATTGAATCTCCTGCAGTACTGTATGACACTGCGACTTGTATATACTCAATGTGGTATACCGGTGTCGGTTACGGACCGGGAATGCCGAGCGACCTGTGGATACAAATCGGTTATGCCTATTCATTTGATGGTTTAACGTGGTATAAAGACACGCTGAATAATCCCGTACTAAAAACCGATAGTTCAGGTTCATGGGATGACGCATGGGTTTCCGTACCCGCGGTCCGGAGAAATAATGGTGTTTATGAAATGTGGTACATCGGAATGTCAACAGCTGACTGGCAGGCTGACAGTACTTTGGATACCGCGAGAGTTGGCTACGCTACATCACCCGATGGAATCAACTGGACAAAGTATGCCGGTAATCCCATTCTTACCAACTTCGATCCACCCGTGGACACTGGTGGTCCATGGGCTCCCGATGTCCTCTTTGATGGATTGGAATATAAGATGTGGTATGAAACGGTCAATGGAATATCTTTTGCCGCCGCATCACCGAATGCTATCGAACAACAAGATGCCATCAATGGAGAAGCAAACATTCGGGTTTTTCCCAATCCATTTAGCTCATCTACCATTATCCACTTCGCCGGCATAGGGCAAAGGGCGGAGTGCATAGAGTTAAAGATATTCGATATGGCTGGAAGGGAAGTGAAACGCTTTTCACTTTTACCTTTTAACTTTTTACTTACCACGAAAGTGGTTTGGGACGGACGGGATGATGGTGGGAAAGAACTTCCGAGTGGCGTGTATTATCTGAAGTTTGCAGCAGGAGAGTATAAAACAACGAGGAAGCTATTATTGGTAAAATAAGACAGGGATCTCAAGAGAAAGACAATTACGCCGATCACTAACAGTGATTACACAGATAGATGCAGTGCACTTTTTACTGAATACTTCTGTTTTGTAATTCTGAGAACAACCTTATTAAACCACGA
>CBDUQV010000207.1:0-3569 GCA_965369615.1 uncultured bacterium
AACTCATTTTGAGGAAAAAAGTTCTGTTTTAAGAAGAGAAGTCAAAAAATCCCTTTTTGAAAATTTCCTGGACAAATGTTTCACCTTTGATATTATCTTTGCTGATCCACCATATGAAAAAGGGATGATCAAAAAACTTTTTGAATGTTTTGATAATAGTATCCTTTCAAACGACGGTGTTCTCGTTATTCAACACTCAATCAGGGAAAAACCGCAACAAAAGCCAAGCAAGCAATTAAAGATCGGTGATACAAATCTCTCATTTTTCGAATGGAAATTGAAATAATGAAAGCTGTATATCCAGGTACGTTCGATCCCATAACAAAGGGACATCTTGATGTTATCAATCGAGTTCAAAAACTCTTTTCGGAAATTGTAATTCTTGTCGCTTACCACAATGAAAAAGAACCGCTCTTTACCATCGAAGAGCGAAAAGAAATGATAACGGAAACTGTCAAGAAAATGGAAAACGTTGGAGTCGATTCCTATGATGGGCTGCTTGTTGATTACGCAAAGAAGCATAACATCAGAGTTATTATTCGGGGACTCAGAGCAATTTCAGATTTTGAGTATGAATTCCAGATGGCACTTATGAACAGGAAGATCCGTCCTGAGGTTGAAACGCTTTTCCTTGTTCCCCATGAATCCTACACATATCTCAGTTCAAGTCTTATAAAGGAAATTATTGCAGTGGGCGGTAATGTTTCGCATTTCGTTCCTCCAATTGTGAATACCTACCTGGAGAACCGGATAAACAAGGAGGATTAACGTGAAATTTTCAAAGCGCGTTGAGCAACTCTCCGACTCTGTAACACTGAAAATAAACGCCAAGGCAAAGCTGCTTTCCGCGCAAGGAAAAGACATCATTAACCTTTCAGCAGGCGAACCTGACTTTGATACTCCGGAAATTATTAAATCGCAGGCAAAGGAAGCGATCGATAAAGGATACACAAAATACACACCCGTTTCTGGCATACAACCACTCAAAACAGCAATTGTGAAGCGGTATAAAAACAAATTCGGAGTTTCCTTTTCTGATGATTATGTGCTGGTATCTTCCGGTGCAAAACAGGCACTCTACAACACTGTTGAAACACTTTGCGGTCCTGGGGACGAAGTGCTTATCCCTGTTCCGTACTGGGTAAGCTACCCGGAGATGGTAAACATTTCACTTGCAAAACCCGTTTTCATAGACACAACAAAAACCAACTATGTACTTATGCCTGAAAACATCGATAAAGCAATAAACGAAAACACAAAACTCCTCATCCTGAATTCTCCCTGCAACCCAACTGGCGTTGTCTATTCAGCAACTTTATTACAGGAAATTGCATCCCTTGTGCACCAAAAAGGTATCTTCTGTATTGCTGATGAGATTTACGACGAATTGGTCTACGATTCAGTAAACCATGAAAGCATGATTACATTCATCGGTTCAGGATCCAAAAATTTCATTGTGGCAAACGGCGTTTCAAAAACATATTCGATGACTGGATGGCGAATTGGATATGCTATAGCCTCTCCAGAAATTATCAAAAAGGCATCAAAGATACAGGCACATACAACATCGTGCGCATCATCAATATCACAATATGCAGCTCTTTCAGCCCTTACGTCTGATAATTCATTCATTCAAGAAATGCAGGAGGTTTTTGATGCAAGAAGAAAACTGGTAATAAAACTGTTTTCGGATATGGATGGTATCACCTTTCCCTTTCCGGAAGGGGCTTTTTACTTATTCTTCAATATCAGCAATTTCTATGGCAAAAAAGTCAATACATCTGTTGCAATGGCTGAGTTCCTTTTAGAAAATTATCATGTCGCTGTCGTTCCAGGAGCTGCCTTTGGGGATGACAGATTTCTGAGGCTATCCTACACCCTGTCCCTTAAAAAACTTGAGGAAGGAATTTCAAGGATACGAAAGGGATTGCTTGATGTTTGTCGATAAAGTTCAGTTGATTGTCAAATCGGGAAAAGGAGGGGATGGCGCAGTAAGTTTCAGAAGAGAAAAGTTTGTACCGAAAGGTGGTCCTGATGGTGGTGATGGCGGGAAGGGCGGTGATGTCATTCTCATCGTCGATAGCAATCTCAACAACCTTTACCATCTACGACATACACCAACAATCAAAGCGGGTAATGGCGGCAAAGGAAGAGGAAAAAAAATGCACGGAAAAAAGGGCAGGGATGCAATGATTAAGATCCCCCCTGGAACAACCATTTACGATGAAAGTGGCAACGTGCTTTGCGATTTACTTACCCCTGGTGAAGAAGTAATAATTGAGCGGGGAGGCAGGGGCGGGAAAGGAAATGTACACTTTGCATCCTCAAGACATCAGGTTCCTGAAACCGCAACAGATGGCAAACCAGGTGAGAAAAAGAGAATAACGTTGGAACTAAAGTCAATTGCTGATGTAGGCATTGTTGGATATCCAAATGCAGGTAAATCAACATTCCTGCGTGCAATTTCGAGTGCAACTCCAAAAATCTCAAATTACCCTTTCACCACACTTTCTCCGAATCTTGGCGTGGTTGAATTTGATGATTATACACGACTGACATTTGCCGACATTCCCGGAGTCATTGAGGGTGCTTCCCATGGGAAAGGTCTTGGTTTTGAATTCTTAAGACATATTGAGCGGACAAAGCTGCTCTTATTTATGCTTGATATAACATCAAAAACCATTGAACATGACTATATTGCTCTTATGCATGAACTAACAACATACAGCGCTACATTTTCCAAATATCCAAGAATCATAGCAATTAATAAAATTGACCTGACTGAAGGAGCATTGAAGAAACCAGCTTTCGGAGAAGTAACTTTCTCCATTTCAGCCCTCAAAGGAACTGGCATAAAGCCTCTGCTCGAAGAAATTCGAAGCATCTTCACAAACACTGGAGGAACAAATGGCAAACAGAAAAGAACCTCTTGAGGAAATAATAAAGGAATTAAATTGCAATGATATTAAAAGGAAACTCAGGGCAGTAGATTTACTCGTTGAGAAAGGCGGAAAACAGGCAGAAAAGGAACTTGTACAACGTCTGAGAGACGAAAGTTGGCATCTCAGGAATTATGTTGCCAAAGTGCTTGGAGGATTTGGAAAATATATCATCAGTTCTGTTTTAGCAGAAGCAAAACAGGGTATATGGTACGTTCGCTCTGCAACATGTATGACACTTGGTTATATCGGAGAGATCGAATGTCTTGATCCCTTGCTTTCATTGCTTGAGGATCACAGCACTCAGGTGCAGATTGCCGCTGAGGAAGCGCTCATAAAGATTATCAACAAAGACAGGTTGAAATTCGTTGAATCATATCTCTCAAAAAAGGATGCAGATTTTCAAGAATTTATCCTTGAAAAACTGAGAAAGATCGATACAGATCTGTACAAGGATATTATCGACGAAAGCGCATAATATGGATGAGAGAATCCATGAATGGATAAAAATAAGCCTCCTCGAGGGTATCGGCGAAAACCGTTTGCGCACCCTCATGCTTACCCTCAAAGACCCATTTTTCATCTACGAACGAAACAGCGATGAACTGCTAAAAGTGCTCCCCACGTATG